>CALJLX010000677.1 GCA_937982495.1 uncultured Desulfuromonas sp. | reverse complement strand
CTCGGCCGGGACAACGGCAACCGGGTCAGCGCCGAGGAATGGGCCGAACGCATCGGCAGCATCTCCTACGAAGTCTTCTGTCAGGTGAGCAAACGGGTGCCGCGCATCTATCGCGGCGAATAACTCCGGAAAGCGATGAACCCTTCCGACAGCTATCTCGCCCTCGATCTGGGGACGACCACCCTGGCCGGGCGACTGGTCGATGTTTCCGGCCGGACCCTGGCCGAATCCCGTCGGCTCAATCCCCAGCGGGAACTGGGTGGCGACGTCATCCGCCGCCTGGAAGCGGCGCACAAAGGGGAGGGCGGGCGCCTGCAACGGCTGCTGGTCGCGGGCATCGACCAGCTTCTGGCGGAACTGCTCAGTCTCTCCGGCCTCCCCCGCGAATCCCTGCGCGGCGCGGCCGCCGCCGCCAATCCGGCGATCAGTCATCTGCTGCGCCGCCTGCCCGTCGATTCCATCCTCTTTCCTCCCCACCGTCCCCGCCATCCCGAAGGCGCGCTGCTCGATCCCGCCGAGCTGGGGCTCGATCTGCCGGTGCCGCTCTATCTCTTTCCCCAGGTCAGCGGCTATGTCGGCGGGGATCTGGTCGCCTTTCTCTTCGCCTGTCCGCCGCCGGAAGCCGTGACCCTCTATATCGATGTCGGCACCAACGGCGAGATGGCGCTCTTTGCCGACGGCCGCTGGTGGGTGACGTCGGTCCCTGCCGGGCCGGCCTTCGAGGGGGCCGGGATTGCCTGCGGCATGGCGGCGACGCCGGGGGCGATTCGCGGCGTTCGGGTCGAGGACGATGCCCTGCGCCTGTTCACCGTCGCCGACCGGCCGCCCTTGGGGCTCTGCGGCAGCGGCCTGGTCGAGGCGGTGGCCGCCGCCCTTGAGGGCGGACTCATGGACCGCCACGGCACCCTGCGCGATCCCGACGCCGTGGAAACGAACCTGGCCCGCTACCTGGTTCGTGACGGCGAAAGTCGTGCCCTGCGCCTCCATCGCGACGCGGCGCGGGAGCTGCGCCTGACCCAGGCCGACATCCGCGCCTTCCAGTTGGCCAAGGGGGCGGTACGGGCCGGGGTCGACTGTCTCCTTGGTCGCGCCGGGGTCGCGGCGGAGCAGGTCGGGGCGGTTCTTCTGACCGGTTCTTTCGGGCTTTCCCTGGCGCCCGAGACATTGAAAAAAGTTGCCATGTTGCCGGAAAACATGGTAGATAGGGTGCGTTTCGTCCCGGCGGGAGCGCTTCTCGGCACCGTTCGCTATCTGCTCGAACCCGGGGCCGCGACCCGGCTGGAATCCCTGGTTCAACGTCTGAAACCCTATCCTCTTTCGGGAACCCCGGCCTTCGAAACGGCTTTTCTGCACGCGATCGACTTCTGAAAAAACCGCCGGAATGACGGTTTTTTCGTGTTTTTGGCGTAACCGTATACAAGGTCCGCGACGCAATTTTCTCTTTTGGCGGATCGCTGGACCGGCGCTTTCGCTCCCCGCTCTTCGCAAGAAAGGACACTCCCCCATGGCTACCATCAAGCGCGCCCTCATCAGCCTGTCGGACAAGACCGGCATCGTTGACTTCGCCAAGGAATTGGCCGCATACGGCGTCGAGATTCTCTCCACCGGCGGCACCGCCAAGCTCCTGCGCGATTCCGGCCTGACGGTCAAGGACGTCTCCGACTTCACCGGTTTTCCCGAGATGCTCGACGGCCGGGTCAAGACCCTGCATCCCAAGGTTCACGGCGGCCTCCTCGGCATGCGCGACAACCCCGAGCATGTGGCGAAGATGAAGGAGTACGGCATCGAGTGCATCGACATGGTGGTGGTCAATCTCTA
>CALJLX010000676.1 GCA_937982495.1 uncultured Desulfuromonas sp. | reverse complement strand
TGGTGAAGGTCTTGCCGCTGCCGGTAACGCCGAGCAGCACCTGATGCCGGTCGCCGCGCTCGATGCCCGCCACCAGTTCGGCGATGGCCTGCGGCTGATCGCCGCGCGGCTGGTAATCGGATGTGAGGATAAATTGGGCCATGGCGGCGATTTTCCGCCGATCCCGGTCCCGCCGTCAATGAAAAAGGCGGCCCGGAGGCCGCCTTTTTCATTCGTATAAGAACCTTGGCTAGAACTGCCAGCTGGTGCCGAGGTAGACCATGTCCGAATCGTAGTCTTCAAGATCGACCACTTTGCGGTAGCCGACGTTGAGGGCCCAGGTTTCCGAGAAATTGGCACGGTATTCGGTGCCGATTTCGAAGTAGTCGGTGTCGCCGTAATCGTAGGTGTAATCGGTGGCATCGTAGGTCCAGGTGCCGAAGAGGTTGACCACCTGGTCGGGGGTGACGCGGTAGCCGACGTTGGCGCCGACCTTGACCAGATCCTGGCTGTCGTCCTCGAAGTCCACATCGTCCTGATTGTACTGATAAGAGACCCCGCAGCCGAGTTCGTAGAGTTCCTGGCTGAAACGCAGGCCTGCGCTGAGGCCGCCGCCATAGGTATTGAGGTCGTCGTCCTGGCCGAGAATGCGGAAGTCGGTGAACATGTAGTTGAGGTTGGCGGTGAAGGTCGCTTCCAGCTCTTCGGTGAGACTCAGGTGATACTGGCCGAAAAGGATGGAGCCGATGCGGTTGGCGGTAAAGCTGTCGAAATTGAAGTAGTCGTAGGGCAGCATCACGCCGAAGGTGAAGTTTTCCACATCGTAGGCCAGGCCCAGATTGAAGCCGCTGACCAGGCCGTTCTCGTCGCCGGCCTTGTCCACCCACTCGGTGCGCAGGGAACCGCCGAAGGTACGGACCGCCCCTTGGGCCTTCTGCTGGGCCTGACGGTTCTTTTCGGTGGTGGTCTGCACCGTCGGTACGACCAGTTCGGTGAAGACCAGGCGCGAGGTGGTCGCCGAAGCCGAGGTCGGCTCATCGAGCGAACTGGCCGAGGTGAGAGGAATTCCCAGTTCCCGGGCAATCAGCAGAATCACCGCCTCGCGGTCATAAATATCGATATTTTCGAACGTCTGATCGCCGACCTCGAGAACCGTCGTATTGTTAAAACTGTCGACGAACCAGAAAATAGATGTCCCGTTGACCTCGATCGACCCCGACTCCTGACCGAAATTCTCGTCGTAGATGGCGCCGAGTTCATCCAGGTTGTTGGCGGTGTAGGACGCCTGGGATAAGGCGGGAAAGATTCCGGCCAAAAGCAAGAAGAGACAGAGATGAACAACCAGCAGTTTTTTCACGAGAACCTCCTGTAATTAAAAGTTGGAAAGCTGTTTCCTCTTCATTTAAGTCGCCGGATCAGCCCGGCCACGGCCTCGCGGATGGCGCCCTCCGATGCTTCGCCGACATCAGTCCCACGCCCCGTGCCGCTGCCGGGAACGTATTCGAGGGTCTCGACATCGACGCAGCGCACCTGCACGCCCATGCGGGTATTGAAATTGCTGCGCGAGGAGAAGCCGCTGACCTGCTCGCCCCCCTGGGAAAAATCGTAGACCTCGCCGTAAATGACCTTTTGCGCGCCAAGCAGTTTGCCCATTTCCACGGCGGTACCCTGGTCGACCATGCCGGCCATGCTCAGCCACTGGCGGTCGAGCACATCCTTGACCACCTCGGGTTTCTCCTCGACGAAGCGGAAGCGGTTGGTGTCGTAGAGGGTTTCGATGACCCGGTTGTGAATGCCGAGGCCGACATCCTTGGCCAGCAGATGGGGATAGGCTTTCGC
>CALJLX010000675.1 GCA_937982495.1 uncultured Desulfuromonas sp. | reverse complement strand
ACCGTCGCTTCCACCGGACAGGTGATCAGGTCGCGGCGGCAGAAATCCCCGACCGGGAAAAAAAAGACATTCTCTTCAGTCAACTCCGTATCTCCCGGAACTCCGGCATGAGGATGGACAAACTCAACCTGACGTTGTTGTTACAACAGTTTACCAGGAGAGTCAAACAGTACCATTAATCCCGCCCTGGAAATAACGAAGCCTGCCCCTTAATGGGAGCAGGCTTCGTTATTTCCAGGCGAATCGGCTGTGATCAGTAGCGGGCGTCGGCGAATTCGACCCAGCCCCCGGCCTTGACCAGCGCCTTGTCGAAGGGGCTGATCTCGAAGCTGAAGGTTTCGGTTTTGCCGCCGGCAACGGCGGTGACTTTCTGGCCGTCGAGATCGACACTGATCGTGACCTCGCCCCCCTTTTCCAGGGCGAAGAGCCGGTCGAGATCGGCCTTGGGCAGCTCGATGGCGAGCATGCCGCCGTTGAAGGTGTTCTGGCGGAAGATGCGGGCGTAGCTCTGGGCGATGATGGTGTGCACGCCGTTGACCTCGAAAACCCAAGGGGCGTGCTCGCGGGAGGAGCCGCAGCCGAAGTTCTCGCGGCTGACCACCACCCGGGCTTTTTTCAGCTTCTCCCCCCTGGGATCAAAGCCTTCGAGCTTGAGGTCTTCGAGCATGTAGGGCTGGAGGGCTTCCTTGGTGACCTCGGTCAGATACTTGGCCGGGATGATTTCGTCGGTATTGATGTCGGAACGGTCGAGAAAGATGGCCGGTCCGCCGAAGATTTTATTCATGGTCGATCTCTCCATGTGAAATTTCCAGGTAGGGGCAAGGCATGCCTCGCCCTATTCGCATCACCGTGTCTTCCGGACGACGCATGCGTCGCCCCTACATCCATCGGTTCGTTCCGTTTACAGCGTCCGCGCGTCGGTAATGACGCCCCTGAGGGCGGTGGCGGCGGCGGTGGCCGGGCTCATCAGATGGACCATCCCGCCCTTGCCCATGCGTCCGTTGAAATTGCGGTTGCTGGTCGAGGCGCAGACCTCCCCTTCGGAAAGCACCCCGTTGCTCATCCCCAGGCAGGCGCCGCAGGTCGGGTTGGTGACGCAGAAACCGGCGTCCATGAAAATCTGGATGATCCCCTCGGCGAGGGCGTCGCTGAAGATCTTCGGGGTGGCCGGCGAGACGATGCCGCGTACCGATTCGGCGATCTTCTTCCCTTTAAGAATCGCGGCGGCCTCGCGCAGGTCTTCGATGCGACCGTTGGTGCAGGTGCCGATGTAGATCTGATCGACCCTGGTTCCGGCCATCTCTTTGGCCGACTTGACGCAGTCGGGTTTATAGCCGTAAGTGACCTGGGGTTCAAGGCTGGAAAGATCGAAGTCGAGCACCTTGTCGTAGGCGGCGTCGTCGTCGGAAACCCATTTGCGGTATTCGGCCAGCGCCGCTTCCTTGCTTTTGAAATCCCCCTGGATGAAGGGCCAGAGGTATTCGACGGTGGTCATGTCGGGCAGACAGATACCGCAGGTGCCGCCGGCCTCGATGGCCATGTTGCACAGGGTCATGCGCGCTTCCATGCTCATGGCGTCGATGATCGGGCCGCGGAATTCGATGACCCGGTCGGTGGCGCCGTTGACCCCGAGCCGGCCGATGACGAAGAGGATGACGTCCTTGGCGTAGACCCCTTGCGGCAGGCGGCCGGTGAGGTTGACGCGGATGGTGGCCGGCTCGCGGAAGGCGCAGACGCCCTTGAGGATGCCGACCTCCAGGTCGGTGGTGCCGACGCCGGCGGCGAAGGCGCCGAAGGCGCCGTGAGTGCAGGTGTGGCTGTCGCCCATGATGACCGTGAAGCCGGGGCGGATGTAGCCCTTTTCGGGAAAGATCGCGTGGCAGACGCCGTTATGGCCGACGTCGAAGAAATCCTTGATCTGATGACGACGCGCCCAATCCCGCAGCATCTTGGCCTGCAGGGCGGTCTTGCTGTCCTTCGAGGGAGTGACGTGGTCGATGACCGCCTTGATCTTG
>CALJLX010000674.1 GCA_937982495.1 uncultured Desulfuromonas sp. | reverse complement strand
CCGGCGGGAATCGTATTGACTACCGGTAGCGGCGGCAGTTCCGCGCCGAAGGCCTGCAGCAGATAGCTCAACGCCATGCGCGCCGGTTCCCGGGTGGCGGCGTCGCCGCCGGGCATGGGGACGTAACGGAAATGACCGAAGCGGCGGTAGCCGCCATAGCCGCCGGCGAGGAACTCCCCACCCCAGATACAGCCGTCGGCGCCGTAACCGATGCCGTCGAAGATCAGCCCGAGAACCTCGCCGGTCAGTCCGTGTTCGGCCATGCAAGAGGCGAGATGGGCATGGTGATGCTGCACCGCGACCCGGCGCACGCCGGGCAGCGTTTCGGCATAGCGACTGGAGTCGTAATCGGGGTGAAGATCGTGGGCGACAACTTGCGGATCGACTTCAAAGAGTTTCTTCAAGTGATTGATTGTCCGGACAAAAGATTCATGGACTTCAAGATTTTTCAGATCGCCGATATGCTGGCTGAGATAGGCGCGATCCCCCTGGGTCAGGCAGACGGCATTCTTCAGTTCGGCGCCGACGGCGAGGACGCTTGCCTGCGCGGCGGGAAGAAAGACGGCACGCGGCACATATCCCCGGGAGCGGCGCAGCAGCAGGGGGCGGCCGGCCATGACCCGCGCGATGCTGTCGTCGGCGCGAGTGTGGATGGCGCGATTGTGATTGAGAAAGGCGTCGGCGATGCCACCGAGCCGTCGGTGGGCTTCCTCGTCCTCGAAGGCGATGGGCTCGTCCGTGAGGTTGGCGCTGGTCATCACCAGCGCGGGAAAGTCCCGCAGCAGCAGGTGATGCAGCGGGGTATAGGGAAGCATGAGGCCGAAGTAGCGGTTGCGCGGGGCGATCAGCGACGACAGGCCGTGGTCCGGGCGGGCGCGGAGCAGGACGATGGGCCGTTCCGGCCCTTCGAGCAGACGCCGTTCGGTCTCGTCGATTTCGGCCAGGTTCCGGGCGGCGGCCAGATCCCGGACCATGAGAGCGAAAGGTTTTTCGTCGCGGGCCTTGCGCCGCCGCAGCTCGGCCACCGCCGAGCCGTTGTCGGCGACCGCCGCCAGATGGTAGCCCCCCAAGCCCTTGACGGCGAGGATCTCCCCCCGCTTGAGCCGAGCCACCGCTTCAGCCAGGGCATCGCCCTCAATCGCGTGCCCGTTCCGGTCGACCAGGGCCAGACGCGGCCCGCAGACCGGGCAGGCGTTGGGCTGGGCGTGAAAGCGCCGGGAGGACGGATCGCGATATTCTTCCCGGCAGGCGGGACAGAGGGGGAAAGCGGCCATGGTCGTGTTCGGCCGGTCGTAGGGGATGGCGCTGACAATGGTGTAGCGGGGGCCGCAGTTGGTGCAGTTGATGAAGGGATAGAGGTAGCGGCGGTCGGCGGGGTCGAAGAGTTCCCGCAGGCAGTCGGCGCAGACGTGGGTATCGGGAGCGATCTGGGCGGTCTTCGCCTGAGCGACGTCGCTGGCGAGAATGGAAAAGCCGCTCTCGGCGACCGTCGGCAAGGCCGAGGTCTCGAAGCGGGAAATCGCCGCCAGGGGGGGATGTTCCTCGCGCAGACCGCGTAAAAAATCCGCCAGCGACGCCTCCGGCCCTTGCGCTTCGATCAGCACCCCGCGACTGTCGTTACGCACCCAGCCGGTGACGGCGCAACGCCGCGCCAGCTGGTAGACGAAGGGGCGAAAGCCGACCCCCTGGACAATCCCTTCGATGCGAATCGATCGGCGTTCCATCGCCATCACTCCCCTGCCCGCCATCCCCGCTCCCGTCCCGCGTCTCGCGGCTCGCGGCTCCTGCCCACGGCTCCACTCTCACGAAATCCCCGGGAATTGTCAAGGACGGAGGAAGACGATTAAAACGGACCGTCACAATAAAATCCGTGGTTTCCAGGCTGGACAGGGATGGGCGTTAATGGGAATAATGGGAACGGATGAACTTTTTGCGATGGCTCGTGCAGCCAAGGAGATCGGCATGACCTGGACCATGATGGGGGGACTTCTCGGCGGCCTCGGGCTCTTTCTGCTCGGCATGCGGCTGATGACCGACGGCTTCAAGTACGCGGCGGGACGCGCCCTGCGCGGGATTCTCGAACGCTCGACCCGCACGCCCCTGCGCGGACTCCTTTCCGGCGCCCTGATTACCGCCCTGGTGCAGGCGTCGGCGATGGTCACGGTGGCGACCATCGGTTTCGTCAACGCCGGGCTGATGAGCCTGCGCCAGGCGGTGACCGTCATCTACGGCACCAATATCGGCACGACCATGACCGGCTGGCTGGTGGCGGCGGTCGGTTTCGACTTCGACATCCAGAAACTGGCCCTGCCTGCCATCGGCATCGGCATGTTTTTGCGGGTCTTTCGCGGGGAATCCCGGGCCGGGCATCTCGGCGAGGCCCTGGCCGGTTTCGGCCTCTTCTTCAGCGGCCTCGACGTCCTCAAAGGCATCTTCGGCGATCTCGGGCAGAGCCTGCAATTCACCGCGCTTTCCGGGTACGGGCTCTTCTCCACGGCGGCCTTCGTCGGCGCGGGCTTTCTGCTCACCCTCCTCTTGCAATCGTCGAGCGCCGCCCTCGCCATCGTCCTCACCTCGGCGGCCGGCGGCGTGCTCGGCGTGACCGACGCCGCGGCGATGGTCATCGGCGCCAATGTCGGCACCACCATCACCGCCCTGCTGGTGGTCCTGGGGGCGACCAGCAGCGCCAAGCGGGTGGCGGCCGCGCACATCGCCTTCAACCTGATCACCGGGGTGGTGGCCTTCTCCACCCTCCCCCTGATCCTCGAATTTCTCGAATTTCTGCAAAAGTCTCTCGACCTAGGCGCCGGACCGGCGACGGAACTCGCCCTCTTCCACACCGTTTTCAACCTGCTCGGGGTGCTGCTCCTCTGGCCCCTGACCGGAACCCTGACGCGCCTTCTCGAAACCCGATTCCTGGTGGGGGACGCCGACGAATCCCAGCCGAAATATCTCGACCGGACCCTGACCACGACCCCGGTGCTCGCCCTGCACGCCCTCACCCGGGAGTTGGCCCGCCTCGGCAAAATGACCCGGGACCTGGCCCGGGAGGCGATCAGCAGCGAGCGGGTGGCGACGCAAACCTTCCAGCAGAAGCGCGAAACCGTCGACCGACTGGGGGAAGCCATCGGCGACTACAGCAGTCGCATGCAGCAGAGCAACTTGCCGCCGATCCTGGCAGAGGTGCTGCCCAATGCCCTGCGCGTGTCCCGCTATTACAGTGAAATCGCCGAACTCTCGCTACTTGTCGGACAGGCCCATCAACAGGCCGCGGAACTGGAACACCCGGAAATCCAGACGGCGATCCACACCTTCAACAGCCGGGTCGTGCGCCTGCTCTCCAGCATCGACGGCTACACCCCCGAATATCCGACCGAGGTCTACGACGGCGAGATGAAAGAATTGCAGGGCGCCTACCAGAGCCTCAAGAGCCGCCTGCTGCGCTCCGGCACCGAAGGGCGGCTGCCGGTGCGGCGCATCGTCGAACAGCTCGATACCGAAAGCAACATCCGCCGCCTCGCCGAACAAGCCGACAAGGCCGCCCGCTACCTGCAGACCCTGCTCGACTATCTGGAACAAAACGGGGCGGGAACGAAGGTGACGGAGAGCTCCGCCAGGGCATCTTGAAGGACGTGCCGGGACCGGATAAAAAACGCCCCGTTTCAAAGGAGGATTGAAACGGGGCCAAATAGCCCTCGGGGAAAGGGCGAAACTGTTGGGTGGAACGCCGGCCCCAGGAAGGATTAAAACGTCTCGGGACGCTTATTTCATTAGCAACAGAGATGCCAAACCCGATAAATCTTCTCAAAAACCCGCTTATCCCCTCTAAGTACCTATAACTAGCTACATAAATACGATTTTCAAAAAACCTCCCGGCGATGGCCACAGCCGCCGAAAAAACGAAAGGTGGTCATTTTTGGCCACCTTTCGCACTCCATCGGGTAAATTTTAACCACTTCGCCTCGCATCCCTCAATCGACACCGGCCAGCCGGTATTTTTCCAGCTTGTAGCGCAACGTCCCCCGCGCCACGTTGAGCAGTCGCGCGGTCTTGGCCACATTGCCGCCGGTGGCGGTCAGGGCCTTGCCGATCAACTCCCGCTCCAGGTTCTCCACCAGCTTTTCCAGATCGATCCCCGCCGACGGTATCTCCGGGGGAACTCCTTCAAGCCGGCGCGGAACCTCCCCGAAAATCTCCTTGGGCAGGCATTCGGGACGAATGACCTCGTCCTGCTGCATGATACAGATCCGCTCCACCAGATTGCGCAGCTCGCGCACATTCCCCGGCCAATGATAGCACATCAGCAGATCGAGGGCGTCGCGGGAGACTTCGCGGATAGTCTTGTGGAATTCGCGACTGAACCGCTTGAGGAAATGGTCGAGCAGCGGCGGAATATCCTCCCGTCGCTCCCGCAGGGGGGGGAGATGAATAGGGAAGACATTGAGCCGGTAGTAGAGATCCTCGCGAAACTCCCGGGACGCGATGGCGCGCTTCAGGTCGCGGTTGGTGGCCGCCACCACCCGCGCGTCGATGGCGATATTGCGCGTCCCGCCGAGGCGGCGAATGCGGCGGTCCTCCAGCACCCGCAGCAGCTTGACTTGCAAGCCCATATCCATTTCGCCGATCTCGTCGAGAAAGATCGTGCCCCCGGCCGCCTCCTCGAAGAGCCCGATCTTGCGACTTTTGGCGTCGGTGAAGGCGCCGCGCTCGTGACCGAAGAGTTCCGTTTCGAGAAGGTTGAAGGGAAGCGAGCCGCAATTGATCTCGACGAAGGGGCGCTCCTTGCGCCGCGACAGATCGTGCACCGCCCGCGCCACCAGCTCCTTGCCGGTGCCGCTTTCGCCGGTGATGAGGACGGTGGCGGTCTCGTGCTTGGCGACCTCCCGCACCTGATGATAGACCTGCATCATCGCTGGACTCGTCCCGATCATTTCCAGGTCGACGGGCAGGCCCTTGCTCTCCCGGCGCAGATGCCGCACCTCGCGGCGCAGGCTGCGGGTTTCCAGCGCCAGCTTGACGATCAGACGGATGGCGTCGGCCTTGAAGGGCTTTTTGATGTAATCGTAGGCCCCCATTTTCAGCGCCTCGACCGCGCTTTCCACGGTGCCGTAGCCGGTAATGATGATGACCAGCAGCTCGGGGTCGATGTCGCGCAGGGCGGCCAGCAGCTCCAGGCCGCTGCGGGGGCCGAGGTTGAGATCGAGCAGCACCAGATCGACCTCGGCCTCGCTCACCTGGCGCAGCGCCTCGTCGCCGTCGGCGGCGGAGAGGGGCCGGTAGCCGTCCTCGGCGAGAATCCGTTCGAGATTTTCGCGGATAAAGGCTTCGTCGTCGACGATGAGTATTCTTTCCATGAACCCTCGCGCTATGGAACCGTAGAAAAGGAGTGGTCGAATGTAACCGGAGAGCCTTGGCGAAGACAACGGCAAAATGGCCAATTTCAGCCAGACGGAAAAATCAGCCCGCGTTCGCGTCGGGGATCGGCAGGAAAAGGGTGAATTCGCTGCCGACCCCGGGAGTGCTTGCGACCGTGATGCGGCCGCCGTGGTCGGCGAGAATATTCTGGGTGATGGAGAGTCCGAGGCCGGTACCGCTCCCCTTGCCGGTATAGAAGGGCTCGAAGATCAGAGACAGCTGTTCGGCGGCAATGCCCGCGCCGCTGTCGCGGATCTGGACGCGGACCTCGCCACCGACCCGACTCGCCGAGACATCGAGTTGACCGCCAGCGGGCATGGCGTCGAGGGCGTTGTTGAAGAGGTTGAGAAAGGCCTGCTTGAGCTTGTGGGCATCCAGGGGGAAAGTCGGCAGATCCTCGGCCAGCGTCTCGACCAGGCGGATGCCCTGGCGTTCGCAGGGCTTGCGGATGAGAAATAGGGTCTCGCGCAGGACCGCGCCGACACTGGCCGGTTCCCGGCGCAATTGCGGCGAGGCGGCGAAATCGAGCAGGCCGTTGACCAACCCTTCCAGGCGCTCGATTTCGTTCAGGGCGCGGCGGATCAATTCCTGGTCCGCGGGCTGGCTCAGTAACCGGTCATGCAGATCGTCGAGGAGCAGACTGATACCGGTGAGAGGATTGCGCACCTCGTGGGCAATGCCGGCGGAAAGCCGGCCGAGGGCCGCCATGCGTTCCATGCGTGCCAGTTGCCGGCGCATCCCGACCCGCTCGGTGAGATCCTCGATGGTCAGAATGCGATCCGAAAAATCCCCCGCCGCCGAGGGAACCAGGGAGAGGTGAAAGACCCGGGCGTGGCCGGCGACTTCCACATCGACATAATCGTGCCAGCGCGCGCCGGGATGGTTCAGGCCTTCGGGCAGGGCCTTGAGCAGGCTCGGCCAGGCGCCGAAAAGCTCGTCGAGGGCGCCCGCGGCATCCCGGGGCAGGCCAAGCAGACGCGCCGCCGGGCCGTTGATCGAGGTGACGCGCCCGGCCCCGTCGAGGGTCAAGAGGCCGATGTCGATATTCTCGACCAGGGTTTCCTTGAAATCCCGCTCGCGCAGAATCTCCCGGCGGGATCGGTCGAGATCGTCGAGGGTGGCGAGCAGGCGTTCCTGCCGATCCTTGAGCTGTTGGGCCATGCGGTTGAAGGAAACCGCCAGTTCGCCGACCTCGTCAGCGGCGGCGACCGGCACCTGGATATCCAACTCCCCCCGGGCCATGCGCTGGGTGCCGTCGATCAGGGCCGACAGAGGACGGGTGATCCCCCGGGAGAGAAGAAAAGCGGCGGCCACGACCAGCAGGCCGGTGG
>CALJLX010000673.1 GCA_937982495.1 uncultured Desulfuromonas sp. | reverse complement strand
GCCGCGCTCGCTGAGAACCGGGGAGAAGACGGTGATTCCCAGTTCGGTCCCCTTCTGCAGCACCAGTTCGAGTTTGTCGGCCTTGGGCAGGGATTGGATGAGATGGATGGGCAGGCCGTGCTCGGCCTCGCGCCAGCGTTCCAGTACCCGAACCTGGGCGCCGCGCGGCCCGAAAGCGAGCAGCCGGGCCCGGCAGACCGCGCCCGCGCCGTCAAGGAGAAGCAGTTCCTCCCCCGGCGGAAGGCGCAGCACCCGCCCCAGATGATGGCCGACGTCCTCAGGCAGCAGCCCTTCATCGCCGGCGATAAGTTCGGGGGGAACAAAAAAACGCTGCATCGGTCTTTCCGGCAACGGCGGCCGACGTTCGGGTGGAAAAACTAGCTGGGCTTGCGGTATCGAAGGCAGACCCATTCGGCTTCACGGGCGACTTCCGGGCCATGCAGGTCATAACAGGCAAAGGCCTTGGTGACCAGGGATTCCTTTTCTTGCAGGATGCCGGAGAGGATGAGGGTGCCGCCGGGGGCCAGTCGCCGGGCCAGCTCATCGCCGAGACGGATGTTCTCCTCGGCCAGGATGTTGGCGAGGACCACGTCGAAATCGCCTTCCAGCGACTCCAGCGGGGCGCCGGTGATCTCCACCCGGTCGTTGACCCCGTTCAGTTCGACATTTTCCCGGGCCACGCGGCAGGATTCCTCCTCGATGTCGCAGCCCAGTACCCGCCGAGCGCCGAGGGCGGCGGCGGCGATGGCGAGGATGCCGCTGCCGGTGCCGACATCGAGAACCCGCGTCGGCGCGGGGGACTCGTCGCAGCGCTCGGCCAACGTCTCCAGGCAAAGCCGGGTGGTGCCGTGAGTGCCGGTGCCGAAGGCCATGCCGGGGTCGAGTTCGACCACCACCTCGTCGTTGGCCGGGGACCACTCTTCCCAGGTCGGCTTGACGATCAGCCGCCGCCCGATGCGGGTCGCGCTGAAGTGCTGCTTCCAGCCCTCTGCCCAGTCCTGCTCCTGGACCGGCCGACAGTGCAGGGACAGCGGCAGCAGTCCCGGGACGAGCGGGCCCAGCCATTCGAGCCGCTCCGTCACCTGCGCCCGCAGGGCCGGCTCGTCCCCCTCGGTGGGAAAGTAGGCGCTGATGCCGTAGCGCTCCGGCGCGTCGGCGTCGGGATCGGGCGCGACGAAGGTATCCAGCGTCCGCTCCTCGACGGTAATTCCGGCGCAGCCGAGCTCGCCCAGTTCGTTGCACACCAGGTCGAGCCCGCTCGCCGGCACATCGATTCGTAATTCGTACCAGGTCGTTTTCATGCGTCCTCTTTAGCAAAGAAGCCGGGGCAAGGCAATAAAATCCTGCCGGATAAACCGTTTGTAGATAATCGCTAATCTTCTGGCGGCCGTCATCCCCGATCAATAGCGCAACAGCGCCTTGGCTTCATAGGCGTGCAGGGGGCGGGGGGCGAGGTGTTCGGGGAGGCTGAGCACTTCCGTTTCCGGGGGCGGCGCGAGTTCCTGGTAGAGTTCGGCGCCGCGTCCCAGGTAGGTTTTGGAGAGGTGCATGGGCAAAAAGGCGCGGGGGCGCAGTTCGGCGAGGAGGAGATTCCAGTCGGCGGTGCAAAGGTGGCGGGAGGCGCGGGCCTTGGACTCTTCGGCGCGGAGGAAGGCGCATTCGCCGACCAGCAAGTCGACCCCGGCCATGAAGCGCCGGACCTTCTCCAGATTTTCCGGCGTCCAGCCCCAGTCGGTGAGATAGCCGAGGCTCGGCATCGTCGGCGCCGCGCGAATCCGCATATAGAAATCCTCGGCGTCGGCGACACTTTCCTCTCGCATTCCTTGCGCCATGTTTCGGGTGATGCGCAGCGGCGGCGCTTCCGGCCAATCCGCGAAAAAGCGTCGTTTCAGCTCTTCCAGCCACACTCCCGGCAGTAGTCCGAGGGCCGCCAGTTTTTCCCCATCCAGGGCGAAGATCTTCCGTTCCCAGGCGCGAAAGGCCAGCACCGGAATGCCGTGATCGAGGATTTCCGTCTCTACTTCCAGGTGGTTGTGGCGGTAGATGACCCTCCCCGCACGGGGTGTCGCACCCAGTTCGTGACGGCGGAATCCTTCCGGCCCGGAAAAACGGACGGACAGGAGATGCTCCGGATGGACCTCGCGAACCAGCAGGGTGCACCAATAGGGCTCGGCCAGATTCCAGTCGTAGCCGGCGAGACGCCCCGCCACCCGCGCGGCCATCCCCGTCGGGCCGAAGATTTCGACGGTGCGGGGACTGGCGTGGACCTGACGGAGAAAGGCGTCGAAGCCCATGAAATGATCCATG
>CALJLX010000672.1 GCA_937982495.1 uncultured Desulfuromonas sp. | reverse complement strand
CCCTCGGCCAGGGTCGGATAGCGCAGCTTGACCTCAAGACGCTCGAGCATCCGGGTATTGTCCATGCGCCGCGATTCGCCCAGGTAAGAGAGCATCAGCGGCGTCATCACCCGGCGCGCTTCCTCCATGGAAACCAGGGGCGGACGGGGCAATCCCGCCAGCTCGGCGACCGCCAGAAAATATTCGGTCATGGTACTGGGATGCCCGTCACTGACATTGAAGATCTCCCCCGCTTCCCCCTTCTCGGCGGCGGCGACACAGACCTGGGCCAGGTCGTCGGCGTGAATGCGATTGGTCGGGGCCGACTCCTCCAGGCGCAGCAGGGGATGGCCGTCGACGAGGCGCGAGATGGGAATCCGGCCGGGGCCATAGATGCCGGTAACCCGCAGAATGATGACGGCGACACCCTGTTCCGCGCCCCAGCGCAGCAGGGTCTGCTCGGCGTCGTAGCGGCGCTTGGCCCGGGCGGTCTGGGGATTGGCCGGGGTCTCCTCGGTAACCGTCGCGCCGCCGCAGTCGCCGTAGACGCCGCTGGTGCTGACGTAGACCAGCCGTTGCGGCGCACGCTCGCCGCTGGCGATTGCGCAGAAGTTGCGCACCTTGGGATCGGTGATGCCGCCGCCCGGGGGCGGCGCGAAATAGAAGACCAGCGCCCCGGAACAGGGCAGCTCGCGCAGCTCCTCAGGATCGTTGAGATTGGCGACCAGCGGCCGGATCCCCGCCTCCTTGAGCTTTGCGGCACTCTCCTCGCCGGCGACCACACCGGCGACTTTCCGACCCTCGGCCAGCAACAAGCGCCCGACCCGGCGACCGATGTCGCCGCAGCCGACGATCAAAACTTCCGCATCATTCATTTGTATTTCACCCATTGTCACGCGAGACTCTTCGCGGCGATTTCGTAACAGTCCGGCGACAGACCCTCCGCCGCCAGAATCCGTTCCAGTTCCTTGCGCATCAGCCCCGGCCGCGCCCCGTCATAGCGCCGCCAGCGGCTGAGGGCGCCGAGCAGGCGAGCCGCCACCTGGGGATTGAAGGGGTCGATGGCCAGCACCTGATCGGCGCAGAAGCGGTAACCCTCTCCGTCGGCGGCGTGGAAGCGCACGGGATTCCCCTGACAGAAAGCGCCGATGAGGGAGCGCACCTTGTTGGGATTGCAGATGGTGAAGGCCGGATCCGTCATCAGGCGACGCACCTCGTCCAGGGTTTCCGCGCGGCGGGAGGTCGCCTGGAGCAGGAACCATTTGTCCAGCACCAGGGGATCGTCCGCCCACTGCTCGCGAAAGCGGGTCAGGGCCTTCTCCCGGCGCGGGTCGGTGCTGTTGGCCAGACAGCCGAGAGCGGCGAGGACGTCGGTCATATTGTCGGCGACCTCGAACTGCTCCAGGCACAGGGAGAGGGAGTCCGCCTCCTCCCGGCTCATCAGGTAGGCGAGACAGAGGTTTTTCAGACTCCGGCGACCGATGGCCGCCGGTTCCGGCCGGTAGGGGCCGGCATCCCGGCAACGGCGATAGACCCGGAAGAAATCGTCGCGCAGTTCTTCGGCCAGATGTCGACGCAGGCCCTCCCGCGCCTGATGGATGGCGGCGGGGTCGATCACTTCCAGCTGTTCGCCGAGATAGGTCTCGGTGGGCAGGGTCAGGGCGAGGGCAAGAAGCGCCGGATCGCTTTCGGCATCATTGAGGGCCGCGCGAAAAGCCGCGACAAAGGAGGGATCGAAGGATTCCTCCCGACCGTCGCGGATCGCCGCCAGCTGCCGCAGCAGCAGAGCGCAAGCGAGTTGCTGCCCGGCCTCCCAGCGGTTGAACGGGTCGCTGTCATGGGCCATGCGCAGGGCCAGATCGGCTGGCGGCCAGTCGCCGCGCAGCCGCGCCGGGGCGGAAAATCCCCGCAGCAGCGAAGGGACCGGGCGTTCCTTCAGATCGACAAAACGGAAGGTTTCGCTTGTGTGCCGCAGCTCCAGCACCCGCGTCCCCGTCGTGGCGGGAGCGTCCTCCCCCGCCAGGCGCAGGGGCAGATCGCGGCCATCGTGGCCAAGCAGGCCAACGGCCAGGGGCATGTGGAAGGGCTCCTTGAGCGGCTGCCCCGGCGTCGCCGGGCAGCTCTGCCGGACCGTCAGAGTAAAAGTCCGAGCGGCGGCATCATAAACGGTATCGATCTGCAACTCGGGGGTGCCGGCCTGGCTGTACCAAAGAGCGAACTGATCGAGATCGATGTCCCCCGCCTCTGCCATGGCCCGCAGAAAGTCGTCGGTGGTCGCCGCTTGTCCGTCGTGCCGTTCCAGGTAGAGACGCAGCCCGGCGCGGAAGCGCTCGGGGCCAAGCAGGGTGTGGTACATGCGAATGACCTCGGCCCCCTTGTTGTAAACCGTGGCGGTATAGAAGTTGTTGATCTCCACGTAGGAGGCGGGACGCACCGGATGGGCCATGGGTCCGGCATCCTCGGGGAACTGGCTGTTGCGCAGCAGGCGCACGTCCTCGATGCGCTTGACCGCCGCCGAGCCCATGGCCGCCGAGAACTGCTGGTCGCGGAAGACGGTCAAGCCCTCCTTGAGGCTGAGTTGGAACCAGTCCCGACAGGTGACCCGATTGCCGGTCCAGTTATGGAAGTATTCGTGGCCGATGACCCCCTCGATCCCCTGGTAGTCGGCGTCGGTGGCGGTCTCCGGTCGGGCCAGCACATACTTGGAATTGAAGATGTTGAGCCCCTTGTTCTCCATCGCCCCCATGTTGAAATCGTCCACCGCCACGATCATGTAGACATCCAGGTCATATTCCAGGCCGAAGACCGCCTCGTCCCAGGCCATGGCCTTCTTCAGGGAGGCCATGGCATGGTCGCACTTGTCGCGGTTGCGCGCCTCGACGTAGATGCGCAGGGCGATCTCGCGCCCGGAGGCCGTCGTGAAGCGGTCGGCGATCTCGACCAGATCCCCCGCCACCAGGGCGAAGAGGTAGCTCGGTTTGGGAAAGGGATCCTGCCAGCGGGCGAAATGGCGACTGTCCGGCAACTCCCCCGCCTCGACCAGATTGCCGTTGGCCAAAAGGACCGGATAACGGGCGCGGTCGGCGACAAGGGTGGTGGTGTAGCGGGCGAGGACGTCGGGGCGGTCGGGAAACCAAGTGATCTTGCGGAAGCCCTCGGGCTCGCACTGGGTACAGAAGTTGCCGCTGGAGGTGTAGAGGCCTTCGAGGGTGGTGTTGTCCCGGGGGTGGATGACGGTTTCGATCCGCAGGGAGAAGGCGTCGGGGACTGATGGAATCGTCAGGGTCTCTTCGGCGATCCGGTAGTCGCTTGCTTCAAGTTCCCGGTCGTTAAGGCGCAGGGAGCGCAGTTCCAGGTCGCGACCGAAGAGGGTCAGAAGCGGGTCGTTGGTGGCGGCGTCGGGGTTGCGCCGCAGCTTCAGCGTAGCGGTGACGAGGGTGCGGGCGTCATCGAGATCGAAGTGCAGATCGACGGTATCAACCAGGTAAGTCGGCGGCGCATAGTCCTTGAGCCGAACTTCCCGGGGGCGCGAATCGGACATGGAAAATCTTCTCTCCTGGGCAACCGGGGGCGTCGCCGGCGGCGAGAAATGCCCCCATCCAGCCATTTCATATTAAAGCCTCATGAGCGGAGGGTGAATATAACAATTTTTTACCGGGCTGACCACGGAAACTTTCGCGCCCGCCGCACGGCCCCCCGGAGGCGAAAAGGAAGCAAGCCGTCAGAGCAGGCCGAAACGCTTGAGCACTTCGGGGGGGGCGTCGTCATGATGGGAGAACTCCATGGTGAAGGTTCCGCGCCCTTTGGTGGCGCCGCGCAACTCGGTCATGTAGCCGAACATCTCCACCAGCGGCACCTTCGCCCGGATGACCTCCAGATCGCCCCGGCTCTGGATGCCTTCGATGCGGCCGCGCTTCTGTTGCAGGGAACCGAGGACCTTGCCGGCGTAATCGCCGGGGGCCAGCAGCTCGATGGCCATGACCGGCTCCAACAGCAGCGGCCGTCCTTCCCGGGCGGCCATGGTCAAGCCTCGCTGGACGGCGGCGCGCAGCCCCGGCTCGGTGGTCAACCCCGGCACAAAGGGAGCCTCAACCAATTCGACCCGCAAATCGGTGAGAGGATAGCCGACCACCAGCCCCGCCGCGCAGGCGGACTCCAGTCCCTGCCGGGCCGCCGCGCGCAACTCCGCCGGCAGCGCGCACTCCCCTTCGGCGGGGAGCAGGATCTGCAGGCCTCCCCCCCGGGGCAGGGGAGTCAGGCGCAGCAAGACCTCGCCGTCCTGTACCTTCCCTTCCACCTCGCGGTGAAAGTGTTCGCGCCATTCCACCGGCCGCCCCAGGGCTTCGCGATAGACCACCTGCGGCCGCCCGGTCTTGACCTCGACCCCAAAATCCCGCGCCAAGCGGGTGGTCAGCACCTCCAGATGCAGCTCGCCCATGCCCACCAGGATGGTCTGTCCCGTTTCCTGGTCCTCCCGCACCCGGAAGGTCGGATCCTCCCATTGCAGTTTCTCCAGGGCCGGCGGCAGCTTGTCGCGGTCGTCGACCCCCTTGGGCTCCACCGCCAGGGAAACGACCGGCTCGGGGCAGGTCAGCCCGGCCAGCAGCAGGGGATGCTCGACGGCGCAGAGGGTGTCGCCGGTGAGCACGCTCTTCAGCCCGGCGGCGGCGACGATGTCCCCGGCCCCCGCCTCGTCGAGGCGCTCGCGGCGGTGGGCGTGCATGCGAAAGAGCCGGGCGACCTTCTCATGGCAGCCCCGGCTGCTGTTCCAGACCGCGTCCCCGGCCTTGATCCGCCCGGAATAGATGCGCAGGTAGGTCAGCTTGCGCCCCTCGTCGGCCAGCACCTTGAA
>CALJLX010000671.1 GCA_937982495.1 uncultured Desulfuromonas sp. | reverse complement strand
GGGGGTATAACCTCGACCCCATGGACTACGAAGATACCTCGGAATTCGAGTTTTCCATCGGCAAATTCTATTAAAAGGCAAGGAGATTTGGTATGAAACGTATGGTTGGGTTGATTCTGGTCGGCCTCCTGGCAATGACAACGTCCTCTTTCGCGGCCGGCGACAAAATCGGCTTTGTCGATTTGCAGAAGGCCTTGAATTTCTCCCAGGCGGGCAAGGCGGCCAAGGAGACGATTTCGAAAAAGGTCAAGGATTACGAAGGGACCATCGAAGGGAAGAAAGCGGAGCTGCAAAAGCTCAAGGATGAACTGGAGAAACAGGCGGTCCTTCTATCCGAGCAGGCGCGCGCCGAGAAAGAGCGGGACTATCAGCAGAAACTGAAGGATTTCCAGCGCTTCACCAAGGATATTCAGGAAGAGCTGCAGCGTTCCGACGCGGACTATACCCGCCAGATCCTGGAGAAGGTTCTTAAGGTCATCGCCGAGATGGGTAAGGCTCAGGGCTATACCGTGATCCTGGAAAAATCGGAAAGCTCCCTGCTCTATGCCGATGAGCAGATCGATATGACCGACGCGGTGATCAAGGCCTACGACGAGCAACAAAAGAAGGGCGGCAACTAGAACGGGGAGGCTGTTTTGGCTACGCTGAAGGAACTGGCCGCGCTGGTCGGCGGCAAGGTCGTGGGCGACGAGCAGCTGGAAGTGACCCGGGTGGCGCCCTTGGGCGCCGCCCATCCCGGGGATGTCACCTTCGTCGCCTCGCCGAAGCATCTCGCCGGCCTCAAGGGTACCCAGGCTTCCGCCGTGATTCTCTTTCCCGGGGCCGATCCCGGCGGGCTTCCCGCCATCGTCTGCGACAACCCCTATCTGGCTTTCGCCAAGGTTCTGACCCATTTGCATGTCCGTCGCCCCGCTCCCCGAGGGGTTCTTGCCGGAGCATGCGTCGCGCCCAGCGCGCAACTGGCCGCCGATGTGACGATACATCCCGGTTGCGTGGTCGGGGAGCGGGTACGTATCGGCGCCGGTACCATTCTCAGATCGGAAGAGCACACGTCTGAACTCCAGTCACGAATCACCATCTC
>CALJLX010000670.1 GCA_937982495.1 uncultured Desulfuromonas sp. | reverse complement strand
ACCACTTCAACCCTTCAACCTGTAGGATGCGGTGAACGGAAGTGAACCGCATCAATCGGGGCAATTTAGCATAAGTTTTTTCAAGACTTGACCCCGGCTTTCCTTGGCCCCGGTTTTTCCCTAAGTGGCGGTGAAAAAACTTTCGGATAGACTTAAGGAAAAATTCCCGCACAGCTGCCGGCAGGAGGATCCATGGGCACGGAATTGAGTTTACTGACGAAAGAGGAACTGTTGAAACTGGTGGAGATCGGCCGGGACCTTTCCTCGGAAATCGATCATCCGACCCTGGTCAAGGCCATTCTCGACACCGCCTGCGCGCTTACGGATTCTCCCGATGCCAGCATCATCCTCTACCATGAGAAGCGCGGCGATCTCTACTTCGCCCACGCGGTCGGAGCCAGCGCCGAATTCCTGCTCGAAAACCGCGGGAAATCCGCCGCCGAGGGGATTCCCCTGGAAGGCAGCAAGGCGGGCGAGGTCTTTCGCACGGGCAAATCCCTCATCGATCATGCCCTGGCCCTGGACACGAATCACTACAAGGGGGTCGACCGGGAAACGCGACGCACGACCCAGTCGATGATCTGCGTGCCCCTGCTTTTCGCCGGCCGGGCCACCGGCGTGGTGCAGATTCTCAACAAACGCGGCGGTGATTATACGGAACGGGATCGTGTCCTGCTCGAACATTTCGCCGCCCAGGCCGCCGTCTCCCTGAGGAATGCCCGCCTCATCGAAGATCTGCTCAGCCACATGGGGTTCTATACAACCCGTGACGACGGGCGGGGGCCGATGGCGCTCATCGACGAACTCAACCGGCCGGCCTTCAGCGAAAGGATTTCGATACTTTTCGCCGACCTCCGGGGTTTTACCCAACTCAGCCAGATTCTCGGCCGGGCCGAGGATACCCAGCGGTTTCTCAATGATTTCCTCGCCATGCTCTCCGAGGAAGTGCTCGCCCGCAAGGGCATCGTCAATAAATTTCTCGGCGATGGGGTGCTGGCTTTTTTCCGCGGGGACGATCACGCGCTGAACGCCGTTCGCTGCGCCTTCGGCATGCTCGACCACTTCACGGGGATTCGCGAGGACTGGAATGCCCAGACCAGCGTTTCCCTCGCCTTTCTTGACATCGGCGTCGGCATTGCCACCGATACGGTCATCCTCGGCTGTGTCGGCAGCGAACATGCGCGGGAATTCACCGCCATCGGCGTCGGCGTGATCCTGGCGGCGCATCTCATGGAAAACGCCCGCAACGGCAAGCGAATCCTGGTGGACAAGATGACCTTTCACGCCGCCGCCACGGAAATAGCCGAATTCGAGGGACCGGAACTTTTCGAACTGAAAAAGGCCGGGGAAGCGAGCGGCAACGCTTATGAGCGCTACCATCTGCTGCGACCGACAGGAAGGGTAAAGGATACGGGCCCGGCTTCCGCCGGGACAGCGCCGGCTCGTCGGGGCGGGGTCTTTATCAGCTACAGCCACAAAGACCTCAAATGGCTGGAAAGCCTTCAGACCCACCTCAAACCTTACGTCCGCGGCGCGAATCTCGCCGTCTGGGACGACACCAAGATCGCCTCGGGCAGCCTGTGGCGCGAGGAGATCCATCGCGCCCTGGCAGCGGCGGACGTGGCGGTACTCCTGGTCAGCCCCAACTTTCTCGCCTCGGATTTCATCACCACGAGCGAACTGCCGCCGTTGCTGCAATCCGCCAAGGAGCGGGGATTGACCATTCTCTGGGTGCCGCTCTTTCCAAGTTCCTACAACAAAACGGAAATCGGCGGTTACCAGGCGGTCGTCGATCCCAAGCGCCCGATCGGCACCATGAAAAAGGCCGACCAGGACGAAGCCTGGATCAAGGTCTGCGAAAAGATCGAGGTCGCGCTCAAAAAAAAGCCTGATTAGCGCTAATCGGCCGTTGGATGCGGTAACATTTCCGACACTCTCTCCTTTCAACCGCGCTCTCCCAGCACGCGGCCATTATTCACTCATCCCTGCTTGGAACGAGCCAGCTTCTCCCGGGCGGCGACCAGTCCGGCAAAGACGGGTCCGGCGACCGATTCCGGGAAAGTCGCGGGGAGCCGGTTTCCGACCTGGTCGATCACCTCATCCATCCGCTCCAGCACATCGTTGATGACGGCGTCCATCTCCTCGGCGGGAAAGCGGCCCTGTTTCGCGGTAGCGAGCCAGTGGCGATGGAAAATATGGCTCCAGTCGTAATGCCTGCTCCTGCCGGTGAGGGCCATGGCCATCTTCAGTTTTTGCCGCACCAGCTGTTTCTTGGCGACCAGGGGATAGGCCGACATCACGTCATACGCCGGAGTCAGCCGAAACCCGCCGCCGGGAAGCAGAAAAATGCTGAAGTTCTTCCCGTGGCCGTCGATGGCGGCCAACAGCCAGAAGAGCAGGTTGAGGGTCATGAAGGTCCGCCGGTCGTGCAAGCTCTCAACGGAGCCGAACAGCAACTCCATGATCCGGACGATGCCCGGCCCTCCGTCGCTTTCATACTTTAGGGCGGGCGGGATATTCAAGGCCTGGCACATATCCTCCTGGGGAAGCCGCATCAGCCAGGAGCGATCAGGCGCCCAGCGCCGGTCGAAGCGTTCCACGACCAGGGCTTTCACCCCGTCGAACACGCCCATTTCGGCATGGGCGACGGCCAGACCGTAAGCCTTGAGGATCAGGTGACAGAGCCATTCGTTCTCGACGCTGTCGGAAAGGTCCATGCCGCTGTGCTCGATTTGGCCGATGGGGAGTTTGAAAATATGGCTGGTCGGGGTGGTTCCCCGAGGCAACCGCCATTGGCCGTCGAGCCGCAGCAGCGCGGTCTTTTCCTGTGCCCCGGCGATGGAGATCCGGAAGTCCTCGTCGTCCCTCATGCCCAGCGGCATGGTGCGGTAGTTGCGCAGGGTTTCGGCGATCTGGCTGTCGGTCAGCGGCTTGGCCTCGATGCGGCGGACCTCCGGCGGCGCTTCGTCCGGGGTGAGCTGCAAGGCGCCGACGCAATCCCGGCCGACATGCCAGAGCAGGTCGAAACACCGGTTTGACGAGGCGCCGAAGCGGGCTTGAATGCGATTCCGGATCGGTTGGCTGTCGGGCAGCAGGTTGTCGAAGAAGTTCTCGACCGTATCCCCGGTGTAGACCCGTTCCCCCAGCGGCATGGAGAGGGAGAGGGAACGGCCCTGCTCCGCGCGGAGCCAGTCCTCGCGGTAGGAAAACTCCAGCCGGCCCGTGGCGGCGCGGCTCAGGATGCCGACGCCCTGGCCGTTCATGGAGACATACAAGTTCGCGGTTCGTCTTGTCCGGCCCATTACCAGTTCTCGCCGCTATCGTTTTTGCTCGGAGTCTGCCGGGGTTGCAGCACCAGTTCCAGGTCGAGGGCGGCGAGCAGGCGGAAGAGCGTGTCGAGGCGGGTGCCGGAATTACCCTGCTCTACCTTGGACACGGTCGGTTGGTCCATGCCGACGGACCGGCCCGCCGCCGCCTGGCTCAAGCCTTTTTTCTTGCGCGCTTCCCTCAGCGC
>CALJLX010000669.1 GCA_937982495.1 uncultured Desulfuromonas sp. | reverse complement strand
TTCTTGTAACCAACGACGATGGGATTCAATCCCCCGGGATTCTTGCCCTCGCCGAACAACTCTCCACGATCGGCGAGATTACCGTCGTCGCTCCCGACCGGGAGCGGAGTGCGGTCGGACATTCCCTGACCCTGCATTCACCCCTGCGCGCCGAGGAGGTCCGGCCCGGTTTTTTCGCCGTGGACGGAACCCCGACGGACTGTGTTCATCTCGGGATTCACGGACTTCTGAATAAACGCCCGGATTTGGTCGTTTCCGGCATCAATAAAGGAGGCAACCTGGGGGATGACATCACCTATTCGGGGACGGTGTCCGCCGCCATGGAAGCCACGCTGATGGGGGTGCCGGCCTTTGCCGTCTCTTTGGCGGGAGACTCTTTCCGCTACGAAGATTTTCAGGGAGCCGCCGAATTTTCGGCACGGCTGGCCTCCTTTTTGCAACACACCACCCTGCCCGCCGATACCTTTTTCAATGTCAACGTTCCCGTTCCTGATTACCGGGGCGTTCGCGTCACCCGGCAGGGAAAACGGATCTACGAGGATGTCATCGTCGAGAAGCAGGATCCCCGCGGCCGCAAATATTATTGGATCGGTGGGGGGGAATTTGGCTTCCACAATATCGAAGGGACAGACTTTCACGCCATCAGCTCTGGATTCGTTTCCATCACCCCGTTGCATCTCGACTTGACCAACTATCGCTCTTTTCAGGCGCTCTCTTCCTGGAATCTCGAAGCGATGACGTTGCGAAACGGAAAGGGGGAAGGGGAGGCATGAGCGATTATTCCATCGCCCGGCGCAACATGGTCGATCGGCAACTCAAGGCGCGAGGGATCAAGGATCCCCGGGTTCTTGCCGCCGTTGGCCAGATTCCCCGCCACCTTTTTGTCGAGGATGCCTTCGCGAGTCAGGCCTACGGTGACTTTCCCCTGCCGATCGGCGAGAAACAGACCATTTCCCAGCCCTACATGGTCGGTCTGATGAGTGAGGCCCTGCTCTTGACTGGAAAAGAGAAGGTGCTGGAAATCGGCACCGGTTCGGGGTATCAGGCCGCTGTTCTGGCTAAGCTCGCGGGCCGGGTCTTTTCCGTGGAGCGCATCCCGGCTCTAGCCCGCCGTGCCCGGCGGATTCTTGACAGCATCGGCTGCGGCTCAGTCAACATTAAGGTGACCGACGGGACCCTCGGCTGGGAGGATGAAGCGCCTTTCGACGCCATTGTCGTGACCGCCGGCGCCCCCAGTGTCCCCGACTGTTATCTGCGGCAACTGGCTATCGGTGGACGACTGGTGATTCCCGTTGGCGACATGGGGGTGCAGGTGCTTAAACGCATCACCCGT
>CALJLX010000668.1 GCA_937982495.1 uncultured Desulfuromonas sp. | reverse complement strand
ATGCTGGTGGAACTCCAGTTCGTCGGGCTTAAATAAACCGGGCAACACGAAAAGGTCGTCATGGACAGACTGGCCTACCTAAATAAGCTCTCCAATGAAATCATCGAAAAGCTCAGCGAAGAGGTCAGTGGACTGCTGGGTCAGGACTTCACCGTCGACAACATCAATCATGGATTGCAGTCGCGGGACGAGGCCTACGCCCCCTTAAGCGGCAAGCAGGTCCTGACCACCCTGACCGTCAGCGGCGACGCCGAGGGCGTCGCTTACGTCGTGGTCGGGCTGAAGGATGCCATCACCCTGGGCGGCACTCTGATTCTCCTGCCCCCCGACGAGTTGGCCGCGCGCCGTAAAAAACAGCTCTTCGACGGCGAAGTCTCCGATGCCTACGGCGAGATCGCCAACATCATGGCCGGGGTCTACACCTCCGTTTTCATCGAGCACGCCGACCCCAAGCTGCACTTCAAAAAGACCGAACTGCTGGACTTCACTCCCGGCCCCAAAGACTCCGCCATCCCGCCGGGAACCTATTATACCAGCGGCGGTCAGACTAAAATGGATGGGGCACCGCTGGGGGCGCTCAGCATCCTCATCCCGCCCCAACTACTGAAGCTGCCGATTCCCGGTTCGGCGACCGACGCGGAAGAAGCTCCGGGTCCGGCGGGCCCAAGCAATGAGGCGGCGACCGCCTCCCGGGGAGCCCAGGAAGCGAGCGGGCCGATCGCTCTGGACAGCGAGGGTCTGCTGATGATCGTGTCGGAAACCCAGCAGTCGGCGGAAGCCTTCGCCAAAAATTTTTCCGATCAGTGCCCGTGCAACCTGGCCTGTCTACATTTTCAGGAGGATTTTCAGGGGGCGATTCGGGGAAGGAAAGTTCTGGGGGTGTTTCTCGCCATGCGCGAGGTGGGGGAGAGAGGCCTGGCCTCCATCATCAAGATTCAGTCGGCGGTCGGAGAAAAGACCCCGCTGATCGCCGCCGGTCCGGAGTGGACCCGGAAAACGGTCTTGCAGGCGGTCAAATACGGGGCCCGAGACATCCTCGTCACCCCCGCGAGCACGGGGGAGATCCTCGGCAAGATCCGCCAGCACTTGCAAAAGGAAGGTGGCTGAGGCCACCCCGGAATCAGACGAACTCCTCGGGCGGAACCTCGGCTTCGAGCTGTTTTTTCTTGATCTTCTCGATCAGGGTAGTGCGTTTCAGGTTGAGCAGACGAGCCGCTTCTTTTTTATTCCCACCAGTCTTGGTCAGCGCCTTGAGAATCAGCCGGTCCTCGAAATCGCTGACCAAGGTATTGAAGTCGAAGTTCTCTTCGCCGATCCCCTCGACACATTCGTCCACCACCGAAGCGCCCGACGCTTCGACGGCGGCTCGCCCGGGCGACTGGTATTTTTCCGGCAGATCGGCGGCGGAAACACAGTCGTCGGCATGCAGCACCGACATGCGCTGGACCAGGTTTTCCAACTCCCGCACATTCCCCGGCCAGGGATATTCGAGCAGTGCCGCCATGGCATCGACGGCAAAGCCCTTCAACGCGTTCTTCCGCCCCCGATTGAAGACCTGGACAAATTTTTCGATGAGTACGGGAATATCTTCCTTGCGCTCGCGCAAGGGCGGGATGTAAACCGGCACGACACTCAGCCGATAGTAGAGATCCTCGCGAAAGCGCCCCTCGGCAACCGCGGCTTCAAGGTCGCGATGGGTGGCGGCGACAATACGCACATTCACCGACACCGGCTTGACCCCACCCACCGGCTCGAATTCCCG
>CALJLX010000667.1 GCA_937982495.1 uncultured Desulfuromonas sp. | reverse complement strand
AAAGAGATAACGCCGGTTGTAGAGGGCGTGCAGATATTTTTTGATCTGGAGAATCGGAGAATCCATGGGGGTAAAACCTTAGGCTGAAGGCTGAAGGCTGAAGGCTGAGAAAATCAGGGGCCAGCAGTCGGCTCTTTTAGAACATTCCCTCGCGGACGATGACATAATCGCCCCGCTGCAATTCAAGGTTCTCGCCCAACTGGCCATCCTTCATCAGACCGTCGAGATCGAGCTTGATCCGTCGCCGGTCATCCCCTTCCTTGCGCAGGATCAGTACCGCGCTGGCCTTGGCGAACTTGGTGAAGCCGCCCGATTCGAGGATGGCGTCGAGAATACGCAGGCCGTCCCGGTACATGATGGCCTGCGGGGTGGTGACCGCTCCAACCACGTAGACCTTGTTCAGCTCGTTGGTCGGGAGAAAGAGAATATCCTCGGCGCGCAGATCGATGTCGGCCTTGAGATTGCCGTTGTTGAAGAGATCGTGCAGGTCGACGGCGAGCTTTTCGCCGTTGCGCATGACGTAGGCCCGTTGCAGGTCGGCGTTGCCGATCCCCTCGATGCCGCACAGCAGCTTGAAGAGCGACGTCCGCCCGGGCAGGCTCAGCACCCGGGGGGGCACACCGCCGCCGGAAATATAGACGCGGTTGTTGGTGATGCCCGCCACCGTCACGGTGACGATCGGGGTCTTGACGTAGTCGGTAAGAACCTTGGTCAGCTCTTTGCTCAGATCGACCGGGGTCAGTCCGGCGGCCTTGACGTCACCGGCGGCCGGCAGGGTAATCTTGCCGTCGGGTCGCACCACCACCGAGACACTCAGTTCGGGAACCCCCCAGACGGCGACGTTCAGACCGTCCCCTTCGCCGATGACGTAATCTTCCCCCCAGGCCGCCGGTGCGAAAAACAGAACAGCGGACAAAAGGATCAGCAACATGGATTTCATTATCGTCCTCCCCGGCCGAAGGCCACGACCTTGACCGTCTCCAAAATGATGAGAAAATCGAGCCATAACGAATAGTTCTTGATGTAATAGAGGTCGTAGCGCAGCTTTTCCAGAGCATCTTCGTCGGAGGCGCCATAGGGGTAGCAGACCTGAGCCCAGCCGGTAACCCCGGGCTTCATGAAGTGGCGCTTGGTGTAGTAGGGGATCTTCCGGTTGAGCCGTTCGACGAATTCCGGCCGCTCGGGGCGGGGGCCGACGAAACTCATATCCCCCTTGAGTACGTTGTAGAGTTGGGGCAGCTCATCGATCCGGCTCTTGCGCAGGAACTTGCCGATCTTGGTGACGCGCGGATCATTCTGGACGGCCCAGACGGCGCCGGTCTCCTTTTCGGCATCCTGGCGCATGGTGCGGAATTTATAGACGGTGAAGTCCTTTTCCCGCTCCCCCACCCGGACCTGGCGGAAAAAGACCGGTCCCGGCGAATCGAATTTCACCAGCAAGGCGACCACCGGCCAGAGGGGCAGCACCAGCAGGATGCCGAACAGAGAGAGCAGAATGTCGAATCCCCGTTTATAGAACCGCAGAAAGGGGGTGATCCGAAAACCGTCGGAATAGAGGAACCAGCTCGGCTGAATGTTCTCGATCAGCAGCTTGCCGGTCATCTCCTCGTAGAAGCTTAAGGCGTCGAGGATCTCCACCCCGTTGAGCTTGCAGCGCAGCAGCTCCCGCACCGGCAGCCCGCCGCGCCGCTCGGTCAGCGCCACCACCAGGAGATCGACCCGCTCCCGCTCCACCAGTTCGAGGATTTCCTCGACATCGCCGACAATCCGCTTCTCGGCAACCGTACATTGCTCGGTCGACGGTTGGACAAAGCCGATGAAGGCCTGACGCCCCGGATTTTCGACCAGAACCCGTTCCACCGTGGCGGCCAGGGGACCGACGCCAACGACCAACACTCGCCTGGCCAAAGCGGGAAGTTGCATGAGCGCCAAAAAACCGAGATGGGCGAAAAACTGCATGAATCCGAAGACCAGCAGGGAGAAGGAGAGAACCCCGCGGCCGACCATGGCCCCCGGAACGATGTAATAGATGGCGGAAAGAACAAAAAAAGCCATCAGGACCGAGACGGCGGTGCGGGCGGCGAGATCGAGCCGCCCCAGGGATCTCTCCCAGCGGTACATTTCGCAGAAATAGGCGGAAAAGACCGCGAAGAGGGCAAAGATAAACAGCCGCGCCCCGCCCGGGCCGGTGATGACCGCCAGATTACAAGCCCCATCGAAGCGCAACAGGTGGCCGATAACCAGGGCCAGCGCCGCCAGGGCAAGATCAACCAGCAGGATGAGGGAAGTCAGTTTACGCATGAAAGGGCCCATGAAAGTCGCCGCGCCTCGGCAAGGTACGCGAAGCGCGACGAACGGGTTCGCTAATCCTTTATTTCTTCGAGCAGCTTGCGCGCCTGCTCGGCCTCGGGACCGGGACCGAGATCGATCGCGGACTGCAGAGCCTCGCGAGCTTCGGCCTTTTTGCCGGCGCCATGCAGCGCCTGCCCCTGATGCAGCCGTACCGTCGCGACCTTGGGCAGCAATTCGGCGGCCTTGTTCAGGACGTTGACCGCTTCGTCATGCCGCCCATTCTTGAGCAGAGCCAGCCCCAGGGTGTCGAGAATTCCCGGATTGCCCGGCTCATTGCGGAACGCCTTGACCGCCAGCACCAAAGCTTCTTCCGGAGTGCCGTAGTTGTCGGCGTAAAGGTAGGCCAGATTGTTGAGAGCGGCGGTGTGATCCTCGGCCTTGGCCAGTACTTCTTTATAAAACTCCACGGCCTTGCCCTTGTCTCCCTGCTGATCGTGCAACGCCCCAAGGGCGAAGATCGCCGGCACGAAGTCGGGCTGGGCCTTGCGCAGGGCCGCGAAGGTTTCGAGGGCTTGCGGCACCCGCCCGGTCGCGGCGTAGAGACTGCCCAATTGCAGGGAAAGCAGCGGCGCGTCCTTGGCCCGACCGATCCCCTGGGTCAGCGCCGCCTCGGCTTTGTCCGTCTCGCCCAAATGTTGATGGACGGCGGCCTGCAGCAGATAACCGGAAGCGGAGTCCGGCTGCTCGTCGATTCGCGCCTTGGCCAGGGACTGGGCCTTGTCCCCCTCCCCCCCCGCGAGCCAGGCCGCGGCGAGCAGCGGCAATCCGGCGCCGGGTTTGACCTTGTCAAGCGCCTGGAACATCTTCACCGCCTCGGTGCTATTCTTCCGCGCCAACAACAGTTTTCCCCGGGTTTCGAGGATAGCGGGATGCTCGGGATGGGCCTGGTAGGCGGCCTCGATCACCTGGGTCGCCTCCTCCCCCTGCTTGGAGCGCCCCAGGTAGCCGGCCAGCGCTAAAAAGCCTTCAGGAGCGTTGGTATCGCGGGCTTTCTGGTAGCTGGCCTTGGCGGCCGCCGCATCCCCCGCGATCTCTTCCAGGGTGCCGAGGGAAATCAGCGCCTTGACGTTCTCCGGTGCGATCTGGAGGATGGCCCGATACTCTTCCAGCGCCTTGTCCCGCTGCTGACTGGCCAGATAGTAGTTGGCCAGATTGAAATAGGGGGTCAGGTAGTCGGGCTTGGCCTGCTTGGCCTTGTTCAGGGCTTCCAGCCCCTGCTCGTTCTGCTTCTGCGCCAGGTAGGCCGCGGCCATGTAATTGTAGAGCAGGGCATCCTCTTCCGTGCCGTCGAGCCCTGCTTGCAGGGTTTCGATCGCCCCCCGGTAATTTTGCTGCCGCAGGTAGAGGGAGGCGAGCAGAAAACGGGTATTCAGTGCCTCGGGTGCCGCCTCGACCGCCTTTTCCAGCTCGACTTCGGCCCCTTGCGGATTACCCTGGGTAAGGTTGAACAACCCTTTCTTCATGTGCGCGTCGGCGAGGGAGGGATCAAGGGCGATGGCCCGGTCGAGATGGAGCATGGCCTTGTCGAATTCCTTCTTGGCCAGGTAGGCGCTGCCCAGGACGTTGTGCGCCATGGCGATCTGATCGTTTACGGCCAGAACCTGCTTGACCTGCTGGATACAGTCGTCGACCCGCTCCTGGCGCAACAGGGTCATACCGACCATCAGCCGCGCCTGAAGATGCTCGGGCTGAATATCGAGGGCGCGCTGGAACTGGCTCAGGGCCATCTCGTAATTGCCACGACGGTATTCGGCCAGGCCGAGGAAATAATAGCCGGCCAGGTCGGGCATGCCCTGCAAGGAGGCCCGCAGTTCCAGCGCGGCATTCTCGAAATCCCCGGCGGCGTAGCGGATCATGCCGAGCAGCCGGGAACCCGAGGGGTGCTTGGGATAACGCTTGCGCAGGTGCTCGGCGATGCGTTGGGCCTCGGCGGCATCCCCCATATCCAGGGAAAGCATGCCGGTCAGATAGAGGGCGGCGATATCCTCCCCGTCGATGCGCGTCACCTGCCGGTAGGCTTCCAGGGCTTGGGCCTTGCGCCCTTCGCGCCCTTCCAGGGCGGCGAGCATGAAAAAGGCCGCCTTCCGGTCGGGAAATGCCTTGACCACAGAAGCGAGTTCGGCCCGCGCCTGATCGGTCCAGCCAAGCTGGAGATAGAGCTGGGCGAGGGCCAGACGCGCCTCGACGTTGCCGGCGTCGAGTTCCGCGGCTTCCTTGAAGAGCTGCTCGGCTCCCGGCAGGTCGCCACGCACCGCGGTCACCCGCCCCAGGTATTCCTGGGAACGGGAGTTTTTCGGGTGCTTTTCCAGAAACAGGCGCAGTTCCTTCTCGGCCTCGTCGATCTTCTGCGTCGAGAGATAAATCGATGCCATATCGAGGATGACTTCGCCGTTGCCCGGATCCTGAAGGCGGACCTTCTGCAGCTCTTTTTCCGCCTTGTCGAGCTTGCCCCCCTTGAGGTACGCCAGTCCCAACTGATAACGGGCATCGACGTAGTTGGGATCCTTCTCCAGGGCACTGTTGAAGAGGACCACCGCGCCCAGGGGATTGCCCTGACTTACCAGCTGCGTCCCTTCCTGCACCATGGATTCCTTGGTCTGCCCCTGGCAACCGACGAGCAGCGCCAGAATCACGGTCCATTTTGTCATTTCTTTAAGCAAGATCGTAACCTCCCCATTCGATAGCCTCGCCGACAAGCACTTGGCGGACGTAGGATGTCAGTCGTTCATAATCGACGGGTTTGACCATGCAACAGGCATGGCGCACCCGTTTCAGCGTGTTCAGCAGGGGGTCGCTGAGACTGTCGGTCAAAACCAACACCGGCAGATCTCCCCCCCCCAGGCTTTCCAGCAACTGCACCCCATAGGGATAGCTGGTGACCACCAACCCGACATCCGGTTGGTGCAAATCCACCGCGCAAACGGGGAGCGGCCGGCACTCGGCCCGGCAGCCATGCAATTCCAGCAAAGCCGAACAGATGCGGGAAAAACCCTGTTCATCGACAATAACCACTTTTTTCGACATGTTCCCAACCCCTCAACTGCGACGGAGCCCCGCCGGAAAGGTCCGGGCGGTTACCGATCACCGAGAGAAAACATTCTCTCCGGCACGGGCACCGGATGTGCCAATCGCATAAAGCAGGGTTCATGCCAAGGATTAATATGCAGTGATTACAAGGGATTTGGATTTAAAAGCCAAGAATCTTTGCGGGAAGTGTCTCCGATAGAAACAGTTCCCATAAAAACTGTACCCCAGAGAACCACTCCCCCACTCAATTACCCAGCGAGACATGTTTCCGTTGGACACACCTCCAGGGAGTCAGCGACAAAAAAGAAGGGTGCGCAAGAGGCAAGGATAATGAGAGTACCAGAAAAACCTAAAGACACAACAGGGGGAGGGCCGGATCCGGGAAAGCTCATCGGCCCCCCTGAATCAGGCGGCTAGGAGAGACCATATTCTTTCAAACGACGATACAGCGCCTTGCGGGAACACCCGAGCTTTTTTGCCACCAGGGATTTGTTGCCGGAACACTCCGCAAGGGCCCGGCGAATCGCTTCAGCCTCAAGTTCCCGCAAGGGAACGACCGGCGAAGAATCCGCGTTTGCCGAACTCAGGCACCGCTCCCGCACCTCGTCCGGAAGATCCGGGGGCAGGATCTCCCGCCCCCGGGAAAGAACCACGGCCCGCTCCACTACATTGCGCAACTGCCTGACATTCCCGGGCCACTGGTAAGCGCAAAGGGTCTCCATGGCCTTTTCGGAAACCGCCAGCATTTTCCCCTCCTGCACGCAGAACTCCTTGACAAACTCACTGACCAGCAGGGGGATGTCTTCCCGGCGCTCGCGCAAACTGGGGAGATCAATGCGCACGACGTTGATACGATAGAAAAGATCTTCGCGAAAAGAGCCTTTGGCCACTTCCTGAGACAACGTCCGATTGGTCGAGGAAACCAGCCGGAAATCTACGGGGATCCGCCGGCTGTCGCCGAGACGCTCGACCTCCTTTTCCTGCAGGACCCGCAGCAGCTTGGCCTGCAGGCTGATATCCAGCTCGCCGATTTCATCGAGAAAGAGCGTGCCTCCGGCCGCCTGCTCGATCCGCCCGATGCGCCGGCTGACAGCGCCGGTGAAGGCCCCTTTTTCGTAGCCGAACAGTTCCGACTCAAGCAGTTCTCCGGGGATCGCCGCACAGTTGACCGTCACGAAAGGAGCGTCCCGTCGGACACTGCCATAATGCAGGGCACGGGCCACCAACTCCTTACCGACCCCGGTCTCGCCGCAGATGAGCACGCTGCTGGGCGAGTCCTTGATCGCCTCCACCAACTCGCAAACCTGACGCATCTGTCGCGACTGGCCGACGAACTGGGTCGGCCCGGGCAGCCCGGTGAGCCGCTGGCGCAACTGAGCCAGTTCCCGCTTCAGTCGGCGCTGCTCCACGGCCCGAGCGAGGATGCTTTTGAGATTGAGGTAATCGGGAGGCTTGACGAAATAGTAGAAGGCGCCCAGGTTCATGGCGTTGACGGCGGACTCGACGGTGCCGTAGGCGGTAAGAAAAATGACCGGAATTTCCGGATAGTTCCGCTTGATCTGGTCATGCAGCTGCAGGCCGTCGGCTCCCGGCATTTTCATGTCGGTAATGACCGTGTCGAAATCATGGCGGGCCAGGGCCTGCATGGCCTCCGCCACATCCCCGGCGGAGACGACCCGATAATCTTCCTGCTCCAGGATGGCCGATAGAACCCGGCGCGCGCTCGCCTCGTCGTCGACCACCAGAATCAGCCCCTTGTCCATCCCCGGCATCTAGGCGTCGCTCCCACAGACCGGAAAGAGCAGTCGCGCCGTCGTCCCCTGCCCCCGCCCGGTACGGATTTCCATGGAACCGCCGTGCTGCTGCATGATTTCACGAACCAGGAACAAGCCGAATCCCTTTCCTTCGGCCACCGCCGAAGCCATGCGCGGCAGGGCGAAATCCTCTGCCTCGTCGCTGATGCCGGGTCCATCGTCCTGCACCGACACCACCACGCAGCGTCCGGCCGGACAGGCTTCACAGCGGCTGGCCACGCGGATGTGCCCTCCCGTGGGGAGAGCATGAATGGCGTTGTTCAAAACGTTGAGAATGGCATGTTCCACCTGGAAGATGTTGATTTCGATGGCCGGCAAGGAATCGGCCAGATCGAGGCGAAGAGCGACATCCGCCGCCTGCGCCTGCAAGGTGACGAATTGCTCCAGCTTGCGCAGTAAAACATTGAGATCATTGCGCTCACGTCCGAAAGAAACGGTCGAGGCGCTCAGAAAACTGCTGATAAAACGGTCAAGGCGGTCGATCTCTTCTTCCATGATGCCGGTGAATTCAAGCAGATTGGCATCAGTGCCATAGCGGTTTTTCAGGTAAACGACCGCCCCCTTGATGGCATTGAGGGGATTGCGCACGCCGTGGGAAAGCATCGAAGCGGTCTTGCCCAGGTCGGCCAGATGTCGGGCTTGCCGCAAACTGCCGAGAACTTCGCAACAGCCCTGGAGAGCGATGGTCACGCAAGCCCCGGCCCCGCCGGACAGGGGCACCGGCGCGATCCGCACATCCCCCTTGACCCCGCCGGAAAAACAGGGGAAGCGGTGCCCCGGCAAATCAAGCGGGCTTCCCGTCTCCAGCACCAGCGCCACGGCGTCATGCCGCCCACGGCAGATGCGCGGCAACAGTTCATAATAGGCCAGCCCCGACAACTCCAACGCCTCACGCCGGCCCAACTCCGCGAGGGGAGCGTTCCAGCTGTGCAACTTCAAGTCGGCATTGACGGTGAATTCAAAAAAAGTCTGCATCCG
>CALJLX010000666.1 GCA_937982495.1 uncultured Desulfuromonas sp. | reverse complement strand
GAGGGGATGGCGCGCGACGCAAGGCAACTTACGTCGCGCGCCATTTTTTTGTGCGGATTTCCGTTGATTCCCAAACAGAGTGTTTTCAGGCGCCGGCTTATTTTTTCCAGAAGGAGGGGAAAAGCAGCACCAGCACGGTGAAGAGTTCCAGGCGGCCGAGGAGCATGCAGCAGGTCAGCACCCCTTTGCCGAAGTCCGGGACCTGGGCGAAGTTGTCCATCGGTCCGACCGAACCGAGGCCCGGGCCGATATTGCCGAGGGTGGCGATGACGGCGGTCGCCGCCGACAGGATGTCCATGCCGGTGGCGGTCATGAGCAGCGAGGCGGCGACGAAAATGCCCATGTAAAGGGCGAAAAAACCGAGAATGGCCTGCATGACGTCGCGGTCCACCGGCGTTTCCCCGAGTTTGACCAGGCGCACCGCCTTGGGGTGGATGAGCTTGAAGAGCTGGTTCCGCACATGTTTGAAGAGCAGCAGGATGCGGGCCACCTTCACCGCTCCGCTGGTGGAACCGGCGCAGCCGCCGACGAACATGAGCAGCACCAGCAGGAACTGGGTGGGGACCGGCCAGAGTTCGTAGTCGGCGGTGCCGAAGCCGGTGGTGGTCAGGATCGACGTGACCTGGAAGGCGCTGTAGCGGAGGTTCTCCGCCACCGAGGCATAGACCGTTCCCTGGTTGAAATAGACCAGGGCGGCGATGGCCCCCAGGGTGATGACGAGATAGAGCCGGAACTCCTCATTGCGGAAAAACTCCCGGGGACGGCCGCGCAGGGCATGATAGTGGAGGGAGAAGTTGATCCCGGCGAGGAACATGAAGAGGGTGATGACGCCGTCGATATAGGCGCTGTCGAAGGCCGTCACCGAGGTGTCGCGGGTGGAAAACCCCCCGGTTCCGAGGGTGGCGAAGGCGTGGCAGAGGGCTTCGTGGAAGTTCATCCCGCCGAGCATGAGCAGCAGGGTCTGGGCTGCGGTGAGCAGCAGGTAGACCCCCCAGAGGAGCTTGGCCGTATCCTGGATGCGCGGTTTGAGGCGGTCGGCGGTGGGGCCGGGGACCTCGGCCTTGAAGAGCTGCATGCCGCCGACCCCGAGCATGGGCAGGATCGCCAGGGAGAGGACGATGATCCCCATCCCTCCCAGCCAATGGGTGAGGGCGCGCCAGAAAAGGACGCTTTCGGGCAGTCCTTCGATGGCCGTGAGAATGGTCGAGCCGGTGGTGGTGAAGCCGCTCATGGTCTCGAAGACGGCATCCAGGGGCGCGGGGATGGCGCCGCTCAGGACAAAGGGGAGGGCGCCGAAGAGGGCGTAGAAGAGCCAGCCGAAGGTGACGATGGCGAAGCCTTCTCGCACGGAGAATTCCGTGCCCCCCCGGCAGCCCTTGAAGAGCAGTAGACCGACGGCCAGGGAGATGCCGGACGAGAGCAGAAAAGCACCGGCGGCGCCGTCGGCGAAATAGAGCGAAAAGGGGATCGGCGTCAGCAGGGCGGCGCCGAGAAAAAGGAGCAGGGCACCGAGGATGCGCAGCGTGGCGAGGGCGTTCATCTATTCGAAAAACCTCTCGATTTTACCCAGAGCCGCGGGCAGGGCGAAGACCACGACCCGATCCCCCGCTTGTAAATGGCAGTCCCCGGTGGGGATGGTGTAGGTTTCGCCATGCATCACCGCGCCGATGATCGCTCCGGCGGGGAAGTGCAGTTTGCGCAGGGGGATGCCGATCTTTTCGCTGTCCGGCTTGATGAGGATTTCCATGACCTCGGCGTTGCTCCCCTCGATGGCCGCCAGGGAGATGACGCCGCCGCGCCGCACATATTTGAGGATCGCCCCGGCGGCGGCCTGGCGGGGGGAGACGCAGGCGTCGATGCCGAGGGAGGGGGCGAGATTGAGCAGTTCCGGCTTGTTGACCAGGGCCAGGCTGCGGCGGGCGCCGTGCTGCTTGGCCAGCAGCGAGCAGAGGATGTTGCTTTCGTCGTTGTCGGTGACGGCGATGAAGATATCCGCGCCGTCCACCCCCTCGTCGAGCAGGGTGCGGATGTCGGTGCCGTCGGTGTTGATGACCAGGGTGCGCTTGAGCTTGGCGCTCAGGCGCTCGCAGCGTTTTTCATCCTGATCGATGAGGCGCACTGCAAAACCCATGGTTTCCAACTCCAGGGCCACGTGCAGGCCGATATTGCCGCCGCCGAGAATGAACGCCCGGGCGCCGCCGCGTTTCTTCCCCTGCTGCTGTTGCAGCAGGTATTGAATGGCCGGAAGATCCTTGCGGTGGGCGACGATGAAGATGCTGTCGCCGGCCAGGATGGTATCGTCCCCCCGGGGGATGATGGTCTGCCCGGCGCGGCTGATGGCGGTGATGACGAAGCGGTAGATGCCGCGAATCTCCCCCAGTTCCCGCAGGGTCAGGTCGCACAGGGGACTGCCGTCGTTGATCCGGTAGCCGAGAAACTGGATCTGCCCTTCGGCGAACTCGGCCACGTCGAAGGCGCCGGCGCGGCAGGCGATCTGGACGATCTCCTCGGCGACCGCATCGTCGGGGTTGATGAGCAGGTCGATGCCGAGTTTTTCCTTGGAAAGAACGGCCCCCTGTCCAGTGTATTCGATACTCTTGACCCGGGCGACGCGGGTCGGTACCCGGTATTCCCGGGCGAGCAGGCAGGCGAGGATGTTGACCTCGTCGAGATCGGTGACGGCGATGAAAATATCCGCGTCCTTGATCCCCGCCTGCTCCAGCACCTCGGCGCTGGCGCCGTTGCCGCGAATGCCGAGGACATTGAGCCGATCCGCCGCCTTGCCCAGATGTTCCGGACTGCGGTCGATGAGGGTGACTTCGTGCCCTTCGAGGGAGAGGCGTTCGCAGAGGAAGTAGCCGACCTGGCCGACGCCGACGATCAGAATTTTCATGGCGGAGTGTGTTCTCTGGCGGAATAGGGTTCCGGGGAAAGAGCCGAAAGCGCCTGATAGATCGCATAAAATGATAAAATTCGCAAGCCCCCTGAAAAGCTCCGGCAAAGGTTGTCCGCAGCGGGGGCATCAGGCTACAATCCGGTTTTCCCACGGCGGAAGGAGAGTGAAGATGGAACCGTTTCTGGATGTGACCGAAGAAGACGAACGCCGCGAACGGGAAAAAGCCCGGGAGCTGCGTCAGAGCCGCTGGTGGAAGAACCGCGTCGCCACCGGTATCTGCCACTACTGTGGGCGGAAAGTGGCGCCGAAAGAGCTGACCCTCGACCATCTGGTCCCCGTTTCCCGGGGGGGGAAGAGCACCAAGAACAACTGCGTGCCCGCCTGCAAGGACTGCAACAACAAGAAAAAACATCTGCTGCCCATGGAATGGGAGGCGTATCTGGCGAGTCACGGCGCCGACGATGCGGGCTGTTGACGCCCCTTACGCCCGGCCCGGGTGCTCCGGTTGTGGGGTCTCTTTGTTTTGATCTTTGATAAATGACTAAGGCCGGCCGGAGGACGGGATTTCGCGGGGGAAGGCGGTGCTTTAACCGGTGGTGTTCATGTCGTGGACCCAGGGATGGATCACCGGTTTTTTCCGCGCGGGGAATTTGCCCGGCCGCGGTTTTTTGGGGGCGGATGCCGGGAAAAGGAATGAAATTTGTAGGCAAGGATATATTCGTGCCTTTTCCGGGAGGAATTATGAAAAAACTCTATGGGTTGTTGCTCTTTCTGTTCTTTCCGATCAGCGGTTTTGCCGACCTGGCGTTGGTCGCCGAACGGGTGGCGCAGCCTCCGGTTATCGACGGTAGCGTCGCGGATGCGGCCTGGGCTCAGGCCACGGGGGTGCGGGTGCGGGATGTCGTCGCCAATATCGACATCACCTTGAAGGCCGTCCATGACGGCGAGCGCGTTTACCTGCTCGGTCAATATCCCGACGCGACGGAAAACCGACTCCATCGGCAGCTGCTCTGGGATCCCGCGCTCAAAAGCTACCAGGACGGCCCGACCCGGGAAGATTGTCTGGTGCTGAAGTGGAGCATGGTCGCCCACCCGACCACCCTGACCCTCAAGGAAAACCGCCCGTACACGGCCGACATCTGGTTCTGGAAGGCCCATCGCACCGACCATGCCGGCTTTGCCGACGACAAGATCCAGCATTACACCACGACCCGCGACAAAAAAGCCAAGATGCTCATTTCCAGCGAAGGCAACGTCTTCTATCTGCAGCGGGACGGCGACGAGGGGAATCCGACCTATCAGCCGCTGCTGCACGCCGGCTATATCCAGGATAACATGCCCAAATACGACCTGGTGACGCCCTCGGGAAGCCGCGCCGACGTGCGGGCCAAAGGGGTCTGGCAACAGGGCGTATGGACCATCGAATTCTCCCGCCTGCTCGACAGCGGACACGGTGACGATGTGCGCTTCGAATTGTCCGGGCGCTATCCTTTCGGGGTCAGCCGCTATGAGATTTCCGGGCGCGATCCCGAGCCGGAAAGCGAGAACCCGCTCTACGGCTCGGGGGATGTCGGCGAGCTGATCCACCTGACCTTCAATCCCTGAGGGGTCGATGCTCCCTTTTCACTGGATCAAGAACCTCGGCCTGGCCCTGCTGGTTGCCCTGCAACTCGGCATGGGCCTTTTGGCCTATGAGCGGATTGCCGCGAACCGTGAGTCGATCACGACGCTCGGGGACGATCTGGCCGCCGAGTTGTCCCTGATCTACCGGGTCGAGCGCTCGCTGCGACTGGCCTCCACCCTCTTTCTCTTCGATCTCAGCGAAGCCTATGTGCCCGCGGACAGCATCGTCCAGATCATCGAGGAGCTGCGTAGTTTTTCCGGGCGGCTCGATTCGAGCGCGCAGGGGACCGTGCAGGCGGAGCTGCCGGCTTTAAGGGAGCGCTGTGCGAAGATCATCGCCGGGCTCGCCTCCTATCGCGCGGCCGAGAAGCTCTATTCCTCCGACCGGCAACTTATCGCCGCCCAACTGCGGCTCGAACTGGACAGCCTGGCGCGGCAGACCGGCGATTTATCCTATCTGGCCGACCTCCCCCCGGCGGAACAAAGCGCGGTCGCTGCCCTGTACGAACTGGGCCAGGCGGCGAGGGAGCTGTTTCGCCAGGTGGAGGACAACGCCGTGCACCAGCCCGAGGTCATCGTCCGGCTGTTGCAGCAGGCCAGCGAGTACTTGGCGGACTTCTACCGGGACGAAGCAGAGGAAGCAGGACAGGACCCCGGCCACTTGGAGACGCTGCAGCGCCTGGTGGAAAGCGTGGACGCGATACGGGCCTACCTCCCCGGCATCTACCGGCTCTGGTCGTACGATCCCAACCTGTCGTATCTGACCGATGAAATCCGCAAAATCTCCCGGTTGTGGGATAACGCCCAGCTCGATCTCGACCTGCTGACGCGGGCCGAGCAGCAGGCCTTTGCCCGGCAGCGCCAGGGGATTCTGCAGGACGCCGCCCGGGGAATGCTGCAGTTCTCGGTGGTGCTCGGCTGCGCCTTGCTGGGTTCTCTGCTGCTGGCGATCATTCTCAGCCGGGCTTTGAAGGCCCGCATGCGGCCCCTGGTCGACGCCGTGCATGGCTATGCGGGAGAAGGGACGGTGCCGCGCCTAGAGGTGCGTGGCAAGGACGAACTGGCCCTTCTCGCCCGGGCCTTCAACGAGATGACCGACCGCTTGCAGCTCAAGGAGAGTGAACTGCGGCAAACGCTGGAACATCTGTTGCAGGCTCAGGCGGGTCTGCAGGAGGCCCATGGCCATCTTGAGCTGAGGGTGGCCGAGCGCACCCGGGAACTGCAGGCGGCGAACACCCGTCTGCTCCTGATGGGCAAGGTCTTCGACCATGCCGGCGAGGGGATCCTGGTGGCGGATTGCGAAGGGGAGATCATCATGGCCAATCCGGAGTTTCTCCGGATGACCGGCTTCCGGGCGGCCGAAATCGTCGGCCGCCGGACGATCGTCTTCCGCTTGACCGGCAACGACGATTTTCTTTCCGAAATGGGTCGGGTCGTGCGGCAGACTGGCGAATGGTCCGGGGAAACTCTTCTGAACGGCGCGCAAGGGGAGATGATTCCGGTCGACATGTCGGTATCGGCCTATTCCCATGGCGACGGCATGCTGGCGGGGGTGGTCGCCATGTTCCACGACCTGCGTAAAATCAAGGAACAGGAAGCCACCATCCGCTTCCAGGCGTTTCATGACACCCTCACCGGTCTGCCCAACCGCCTGTTGCTGGTGGACCATCTCAGCTATGCCATGGAGCGGGCCAAGCGTCGCGGGCACAAGGTCGGCATCTTTTTCTTTGATCTGGATAATTTCAAGAAGATCAACGATACCCAGGGGCATCCTTTCGGTGACCAACTGTTGCTGGCCTTTTCCGGGCTGTTGCGCCAGAGTTTTCGCGCCGAGGATACGGTCTGCCGACTCGGCGGCGATGAGTTTGTCGCCGTGCTGGAAGAAGCTCCCGATTCCCAGACGATTTACCGCAAGGCGCAGGCGTTGATCGCCACTCTCTCCGGCTATCTTGCCGTGCAAGGCCGGGAGGTGCACGTCAGCACCAGTCTGGGGGTGTCCATTTACCCCGACCACGGCGAGACGGTGGACGATCTGCTGAAAAACGCCGATCTCGCCATGTATGCGGCCAAGGCGGAGGGGAAAAACACCTTCTACCTGTTCCACAGCGCCTTGGATGAAAAGAGCCGCGACGACCTGGCCCTGGAAGAGGCGGTGCGCAAGGCCTTGGATGAAAAAGAATTCCAGGTCTACTATCAGCCGCAGGTTGAGCTCGACAGCATGCGGTTGGTTGGCGCCGAAGCCTTGGTCCGTTGGGTGAGAGCGGACGGCCAGGTCGTTTCGCCGGGCCGATTCATTCCCCTCTGCGAAGAAACCGGGTTGATTATGCCCCTGGGAGAACAGGTGTTGCGCGCCACCTGTCTTTATGCCGCCGACCTGTGCGCCCGGCCCGGTTATGAACATCTGCGGTTTGCGGTGAACGTTTCCGCCAAACAGTTCTCCGATCCCCAGTTTCTTCCCCTGGTTAACGAAGCGTTGGCCGAAAGCGGTTTGTCGCCGACCAATCTGGAAGTGGAGATCACCGAGTCGGCCATGATGGTCAACGTCGAAAACACCCGCAGGTTGTTACATCAGCTGGAGGCTTTGGGGGTATCCATCGCCATCGACGATTTCGGCACCGGCTATTCGTCGCTCATGCATCTGAAGCATTTCCCCATTCATACCCTCAAAATCGATAGCAGTTTCATTCGCGATGTTCCAGGGGACGAAAGCGACGAGCGGATTGTCGAGACGATTCTGGCCATGGCCCGGAACCTGGGTCTTTCCGTTGTCGCCGAGGGCGTGGAAACCCCGGAGCAGAGAAGCTACCTGCTGGACCAGGGCTGCCAGACCTTGCAGGGCTATCTGGTCAGCCGGCCCCTGCCCGGCGATGAGTTTCCGCGGCTGGCCGCGCGTCTTTCCGGTCGGTAGGTGGCGCCTAGGTCGCCGGTTTCTGTGCGATAAGGACGATCTTGTTGCTGGCATCGAAGAGGCCCGAGCGGTTCAGTTCAATGACCTGCAACCCGAGGCCTTCGATCAGATCCGTCAGCTGTCGCACCGTGAAGATCTGTTTGTGGCGAAAGGGTTTGGGGGAGTAGAGGGAATTGAGAAAGAGGGGGTTGGCGCCGTTGCTGAGGCGGTAGGACCACTCGCTGATGCGGTAGTAGAGGGAATCCCGGGAGGGGGTGTCGAGAAAGAGCAGGCCGCCCGGTTTCATCACCCGGATGGCGTCGCGCAGGGTCTCGACGGGAAAGTTGAGGTGTTCCAGGGTGTCCCAGAGGGTCACTACCGCGAAGCGGCCGGCGTGGCGCTCCTGCCAGAAGGGGTGGTCGATGGTTTCGGGGCGCAGTTGTAGACGATACTTCTCTTCCGCGAACTGACGGAAAATCAGCTGCGGTTCGATGCCGAAGGGAATCGCTCCCGCTTCTTCCAGCAAATGTCCGAAGAGCCCGACCCCGGCGCCGATGTCCAGGCATTCCGTTTCTTGCAGGGAGGTATGGCGGGCGACCAGCGCCAGTCGCCGCTCCAGCTGGGGGCGATTTTTTTTCAGTTGTTTTTCGATGAAGTTCCAGGCGACGACGTCGAGGGTACGGACTTCCGCTTCCGGCTGTTCGCCGGGCATGACATCGAGTTGGCTGATGAAGTGGAAGTCGCAGGCGGCGCAGACCTGGATGGTGGTGGCCTTCA
>CALJLX010000665.1 GCA_937982495.1 uncultured Desulfuromonas sp. | reverse complement strand
AGATTTTCAATGATTTCCTCGGCTTCACCGAGAAAATCACCGATCGCCCGAGACGATGAGGAACCCACCCTGCCCTCCTAACCGAGAAATTTTCGGATCAATTGCTGCAGTTCTTCCGGAGCGAAAGGCTTGACCAGATAAGCGTCGGCGCCAAGGTCCAACCCCTTGAGACGATCCCGCTCACTCCCTTCGGTGCTGATGATCACCAACGGCAGATGTTTGTAATTGGCGTTGCCGCGGATAAAGCTGACCAACTCCAGACCGTTGATGTCCGGCATATTGATGTCGGTAAGGACCATGTCCACCTTTTCCCGGGGGAGAATGCGCAAGGCCTCGAAACCGTTGGCGGCTTCGACGATTTCATAGTCGCCGACGGCGGCGATGGTCGAGCCGATCAGCGCGCGCATGGTGGCGGAGTCTTCGGTTACCAAAATTTTTTTCGCCACAACAGCCTCGTCGTTACATCGGGAATCTATGGAGCGTGCTCGCGAAGGCGGCGCTCCAAAAGGTTTTTTTCCATGGTCAGCCCGGCATGCATGAGAAAGATCTCCAGGGCTTCGGTCTCTCCCACGGGGAGGGTTTGCGGCAGATTGTCGCCATAGAGAATGGCCACCACCCGCCCTTCACTGAGCAACGGGCCGACAAATACTTCTTCGGGTTCGCCGCCCCCCAGAGCGTCCTTCAGGTGATTATCCCAGGGGCAATCTTCCAAGGCCAGTTTGCGAGCGCTCTTTTCGTTGAGAACTTCGCTGAAAATCGACGGTTCATCCACCGGAATCTTGATTTTCCGGATCCGTGCGTCGGCCAATTCATCCTCGAACTCTATACCAAACTGTCCGAGACCGACAATCTCTTTTTCCTTGACCATGAAGATCACGGCACGGTTCATGAACTCGCTGGCAAAGCGTAAAACCAGAAGAAGAATCCCCCCCCCCAAGGCCGCGTTGTTCAATTCCTGGACCATGCCCTGCAGTTGTTTCAGCGCTCCGGACCTGAGGCTCTTCGACGAAGCGGCGACCGCATCCGCTTCGCCGATTTCTTTTAGCAAGTCCGAGGCGAAATCGTAAACCGACGCCTCCCGTTGTTCCGGACCGAAAACCGAAGGCGACTCCCCCATGGAGGTCGCCGGGACCGGCGATGGTTCCCGGAGATCGCGGTGCCGCCGCTCGTCGATCATGCGGCTACCTTCGATCGCCAGGAACTGGGTGTTGAGTCCTTGCTGGAGAATTTGTCGTTCTCCCTCGGAGCCCGCCTCGGCCCACTCCTCGACCTCGCCCAACTCAAAGGCGAAGGTGCCGTCCGACCAGCCGAAGAAGCTGTAGACGATCGCTTCGATACGTTCCCGCAGCGCCTCTTGCAGGACATTGGGAGAAATCCCGAAATTCTGGAAAAGAACCGTTTCCAGAGGAATTTGCGGGCTCAGGCTCTTGCGCAGGGCCAACGCACCCTTGAAGGTTTCGAAATCGATGACCCCCCGCCGCACGAGAAAATCGCCGAAGGATTCGGGGAAGACACTGGAACTCGCCTGCACCACTTTGCCGTTGAGGAAAATGACCTTTCCCTCCCGATTGCGGCTGCGCAGGGTCAGCACCCCGGATTTCTGGCTGAGACTGACGATCTGGAGGATGTCTCCCAGCCCCAGATCTTCGAGATTTCCAACAAGGCTCATGAATTTGACATCCGACCTCGCGGAGGCTCCGGAAGCCCCCTGCTCATTCGTGTAACAGGCAGAAATTAAATGATTTTTACTATATAGCAAGGAGCTCTTCCCTGTAAAGGCTTTTCCCGGATTTTTTAATCCTTATTGTCCCGATCCCGGTCGCGGTAATGAATGCGGATGGGGACTCCGGAGAAGCCGAAGGCCTCCCGCAGCTGGTTGGCCAGGTAGCGCTGATAGGAAAAGTGTACCCCTTCGGCCTTATTGACAAAGACCACGAAAGTCGGAGGGCGGGTTTCGACCTGGGTCATATAGAAAAACTTCAGCCGCTTGCCCTGAAAGACCGGCGGCTGATGGCTGCGCTCCGCCTCGGCCAACACCTTGTTGAGCATCGCCGTGGGAATGCGCCGGTCGAATTCGGCGGAGACTTTTTCCACCTCCGCCATGATCTTCGCCACCCGCTGTCCGGTCAATGCCGAGACGAAAATCACCGGCGCGAAACTCAGAAATTTGAAAGTACGCTGCAATTCCTCCTGGTAGCGCTTCATGGTGGACTGGTCCTTGGCCACCGCATCCCACTTGTTGACCACGAGGACGATGCCCCGCCCCTTCTCGTAGGCATAGCCGGCGACGGTGAGATCCTGCTCGGTCACCCCCTCGACGGCGTCGATCACCATCAGCACCACATGCGCCCGGTCCATGCTTTTCAAGGCCTGGATCACGCTGAATTTTTCCAGCTTCTGACTGACCTTGCCCTTACGCCGGATGCCCGCCGTGTCGATCAGCACATAGCGCTGCCGGTTGTAGGTGAAGGGGGTGTCGACACTGTCGCGGGTGGTTCCGGCCTGGGGATTGGCCACCACCCGTTCATAGCCGAGCAGCCGGTTGACCAGGGACGATTTCCCGACATTGGGACGACCGATCACCGCCAGGCGGATCTCCTTCTCGGCTTCGGCATCGCTCGACGCCGCGGGCAGATGTTCCGACAGGGCGTCAACCAGATCCGGAACGCCCCGCCCATGTTCGGCGGAAATCGTGTGCAACTCTCCCACGCCCAAGGCGTAGAACTCGCCGGCGAGATCCTCGAGCTTATCGCTGTCGACCTTGTTGACCACATAGAGAACCGGTTTCTCCACCCGGCGCAACATGGAACAAACTTCGTGATCGGCGGGGGTCAGTCCCTCGCGCCCATCCATGACGAAGAGGATGATATCGGCTTCTTCCACCGCCAGCTGGGACTGCTCGCGCATCTGCACCAGCAAGCGGTCCTCGCTGACCGGCTCGAAGCCGCCGGTATCGACAAGGGTGAAAGGCTTGTCGTAACGGGTCACCTCGGCGTAATGCCGATCCCGCGTAACACCGGGGAAATCTTCGACCAGCGCCTTGCGTTGGCCGAGTATGCGATTGAAAAGGGTCGACTTGCCAACATTGGGGCGACCCACGATAGCGACCAGGGACATGCGTAAAAAGCTTTCTCTTTCAAATATTTGAAAGTTGTTTATTAAGAAAATAGGACAAGTTCTCGACCGAAACCGACGTCAGTAACCGAACTCTTTCAGCAGACGCTCCGATTCGGTCCAGTTTTTCTGGACCTTGACGAAGAGTTCCAGAAAGACGCGGGCATCGAGCAGGCGCTCGATATCGATTCGGGCCGCCTTGCCGATGGCGCGAATCGTCGCCCCCTGCTTGCCGACCAGAATGCCCTTATGGGTCTCCCGGTCGACGATGATGACCGCCTGGATTACCACCAGATTCTTTTCCGGCTTCTCCTCGAACTGCTCCACCAGGGTCGCGACCCGGTAGGGAATTTCGTCGTGGGTTTGCTTCAGCACCTGCTCGCGGATCATCTCGGCGACGATGAAACGTTCGGGCAGGTCGGTGATCATGTCTTCGGCGTAGTAAGGCGGCCCTTCCTTGAGGTAACGGGGGAGCAGGTTCAACAGATAGTCGACATTCTCCCCACTTTGGGCGGAAACGGGCACGATCTCCCGGAAAGGAAAACGCTCGGCAAAGGCGGCCATCAACTCCAGTTGCCGTTCCTTGGGTAACTGGTCGATCTTGTTGATGAGCAGGACCACCGGAAGCTGCGACTGGCGGAGAACATCGAGAATGAAATCGTCGCCGGGGCCGGGGCGATCCTTGACTTCAACGACAT
>CALJLX010000664.1 GCA_937982495.1 uncultured Desulfuromonas sp. | reverse complement strand
CGGCTGGTCGCCTCGTCGAGAATCAGCAGGGCCGGATCGTTGGCCAGCGCCCGCGCCAGGCAGAGCAGCTGCCGTTCCCCCGAGGAAAGATTGCGGCCGCGCTCGCTCAACAGTCCCTCCAGCCCCCCCAGCCGCTCGGCGACCTGCTCCATACCGCAATCGGCGAGCAGCGCCAGCAATGCGGCATCATCCAGCGTCCCCGCCGGATCGAGGTTGGCGCGCAGGGTTCCGGCGAAGAGGAAGGGTTCCTGGGAGACCCAACCGATGCGGCGGCGCAGTTCGGCCGGGTCGAGCTCTTGGAGATCGACCCCGTCAATGAGAATGCGCCCCTCCTGGGGGCGGTAGAACTGGAGCAGCAGCCGGGTCAGGGTACTCTTGCCGCTCCCGGTGGCGCCGACCAAGGCCACCCGCTCGCCTGGGCCGATGCGCAGATCCATCCCCTTGAGCACCGGGGTCTTGCCATCATAACTGAAACCCACCCCCGCGAAACGGACCTCGCCGGTTCCCTGAGGATAGTCTCCGGAACCGACCGGCTCTTCCGGTTCGTCGAGCAGTTCGAAGATCCGCTCCAGCGAGGCGTTGCTCGCTTGCAACACGGAATATTTGGCGGAGAGATCGCGCAGGGGGATGAAAAACTTCTGCACATATTCGATGAAGGCCACCAAAGTGCCGAAGCTGGCGATGCCGGTCAGCACCTCGCCCCCCCCTTTCCAGAGGATGGCGGCAATGGCGACCGCGGAGAGAACCTCGACCAGGGAATAGAGGGCGGCGTCCCATTCGATGGTGCGGAAGGTGCTGTCCCGGTAGTCGTTCTGCAGGGTCTCGAACTCGTCGAGGGTACGGCGCTGCTGGCCGAAGAGGCGGACTTCGCCGATGCCGGCGATGCGCTCGGCGATGAAAGCGTTGAGCCCGGCCAGGCGCGCCCGCACCTGGCGCATGGCCTCGCGCATGTTGCGACGAAAGAGGTAGAGGATGACGAGCAGGGGCGGCACCACCGCCAGCGCCACCAGGGTCAGGGGCGGGCTGAGCCAGAACATGACGGCGACGATGCCGATCAGGGTGACGATGTCGCCGACCGAGGCGATGACCCCGGCGCCAAAGAGTTCGCCGACATTCTCCACGTCGCTGGTCAACCGGGTGACCAGACGTCCCGAGGGGTGGCGGTCGAAAAAGGCGGTGGGCAGGCGCAGCATCCGCCGGAACCCCTGGCGGCGCAGATCGGCCATGATCCGCTGTCCCACCGCCTGCACCAGATAGCCCTGGGCGAAGAGGAGCAGGCTTTCGCCGAGCAGGGCGAGGAGAAAGAGGAGCGCCAGCCCGGCGAAGCCGTCGAGGCTCCCCGGCACGATGTGATTGTCGATGAGCAGCTTGATCAGATAGGGCTGGACCAGCTTGGCCCCGGCGATGAAAGGTAACAGCCCCAGGGCGATGACGGCCTGTCCGCGATAGGGGCGGACCATGGCGACGAAACGGCGGAAGAGCCGCCAGTCGAGGTGGCGCCCGGTGACGGTATCGAGTTCGGTATGGCCGTGCCTCATGCCGATCCCTCCAGTTCCGCCAACAGCCGCTCGCGCTCGGCGAGACGGGCGTAGCAGCCGTCCGCCGCCGCCAACTCGGCGGGCGTCCCCTGCTGGCAGATGCTTCCGTCTTTCAGCACCAGCACCCAATCCATCCCCTGAAACAAAGAGACTCGCCCCGAGGCGAGGAGCACGGTGCGCCCGGCCAGCCGGGGACGCAGCCGCGCCCAGACCTCGCGGGCGGTGGCGGCGTCGAGATGGCTGAAGGGATCGTCCAGCAGCCACAGCCCGCCGTCGGCGGCGAGCGCCCGACCGAGACAAACGCGCTGCCGCTGACCGCCGGAAAGGGCCAGGCCTCCCTCGCCGACACGGGTGGCGTAGCCTTCGGCGAAGTTCGCCGTTTCCTCCTCCAGACAGACCGCCTCGGCGATCTGTCGCAACAAATCGTCGTCGGCC
>CALJLX010000663.1 GCA_937982495.1 uncultured Desulfuromonas sp. | reverse complement strand
CCGCTGCTCAAGGCCCTGGCCATCGCCGTCAACCTCCTCTCCAACCGGGTGCTGCGCCAGGCGGTGGAGGAGGCCATCGACGCCGTGCGCGAGGGGGAGAGCCTGGCGGAACCGCTCAAGCGCTCGGGGGTCTTTCCGCCGATGCTGGCGCAGATGGCGGCGGTCGGCGAGCGCAGCGGCGAGCTGGAAAAAATGTTGTCGCGGGTGGCGGAAACCTACGAGCACCAGGTGGAGCTGCGCATCGCCGGGCTCCTCTCCCTACTCGAACCGGTGATGATCCTGGTCATGGGCACCGCCGTCGGTTTCATCGTCCTCGCCATCCTCCTCCCCATCTTCCAGGCCAGCCAGGGGATGGGGTAAAGGCAGGCTGAAGGCTGAAGATCGAAATCCACACAGGAGTTATGCACATGGAAAAATCGCTTTTACGCGGCAATCGCGGTTTCACCCTCATCGAAATCATGGTGGTCGTCGTCATTCTCGGTATTCTCGCCGCCATCGTCGTCCCGCGTCTGCTGGAACGTCCCGAGGAGGCGCGACGGACCAAGGCGGCGGTGGACATCAAGGGGCTGGAGGAAGCCGTCGGCCTGTTCAAGCTCGACAACGGCTTCTATCCCAGCACCGAGCAGGGACTGCAGGCGCTGGTCACGAAACCGGAGACCGGCCGCATCCCGCCCCGCTACCACGAAGGGGGCTATCTGAAAAAAGTCCCCACCGATCCCTGGGGGAGTCCCTATATCTACCTGTCGCCGGGCATTCACGGCGACTTCGACATCATCTCCTACGGCGGCGACGGCGAAGCGGGGGGGGAAGGCAACAACGCGGATGTCAACAGCTGGGAACTGGAATAACGCGCGGGGCTTCACCCTGATCGAAACGGCGCTGGCGGTGCTGCTCATCGCCCTCTTCAGCGCCCTGAGCATCCCCCTGATGGGACGGCTCGGCGACGGCGCCCTCGACGGCGCGGCGCGGCGGTTGGCCGGCACGGTGAAATATCTCTATAACGAGTCCGCCCTCTCCGGCCGCCCCTACCGGCTGACCTTCGACCTGGAGGAAGACGCCTATCGGGCGGCGCGCCTGGAAGTCGACGGCACCCTGACCGACGAGGGGACGGGACCGGCCCGGCAACAGCGCCTCAAGAGCGGGGTGCATTTCCGCAACCTGAGTATCGCCGGTCGCGGTACCTTCAACAGTGGCGAGATTACCGCCGACATTCTGCCGGTGGGCTATATGGAGGAGACGACCATCCGCCTCGGCGACGACAAGAACCGCATCCTGACCCTGCGCATCAACCCTTTTACCGGCACCACGGAAATCCATGAGGGAGACCGTGAGTTCTGAGCGACACCCCCGCGCGGCAGGCTTCACCCTGCTCGAAGTCATGATCGCCCTGGCCATCGCCGGCATCGCCCTGATCGCCCTGTTGTCCCTGAGCAACCGCTCCATCACGGTCAACGAGCGCTTGCAGAAGATCACCCAGGCGACGCTGCTGGCCCAGGACAAGATGGGAGAAACGGAAGCGGCTTTCGAGTCCGGAACCCTGCGCGAGGATGAGGTCGAAGGGGTTTTCGATCCCCCCTTCGAGGCCTTTCGCTGGCGCATCGCCTATGAGCCGACCCCGATCACGGCGATCCGCATGGTGACGGTACGGGTTCTCTGGGGGGATGAGAAAAAGAACGAAGAGGTGACGATTGATTCCTTCCTCTTCTGAGCAACGCCGGGCCGGACGGAACCGCTCCGCGGGCTTCACCCTGATCGAGGTCCTGATCGCGGTGGCCATCACCAGTTTGGTGCTGATGGCGCTCTATGGCGTCTTCGCCTCGGTCGACGGCGCCCGGCGGCGCCTGACCGCCGACAGCGAAGCCTATCATCGGGCGCGGGTCATTTTCGACCGCATCGGTCGGGAGGTGCGCGGCGCCTACCTCAAGCCGGACAGCCTCGACACCTACCTCGAAGGGCGCGGCGGCGACCGGCGCGAGCCCTATCTGACCCTGACGACGACGGCGACCACCCCGCAGGGGGATGGCGGCGGACTCTCCCAGGTCCGCTACGAATGGCTGGAAGACGCGGAAAACGCCAAGGAGACCCTGGTCCTGACCCGCCGCGAGAGCGGCGCGCGGCAGCCGGAGGAGAGCGGCCGGGAGGGCTATCGCCTGGCCGTCGGCATCGAGGAAGTGTGGCTGCGCTTCCATGACGGCAGCGAATGGAAAAACGACTGGGATTCCCGTAGCCAGGGCCCGCCGAAACGGGTGGAAATCGCCATGCGCATCCGCTCCGGCGACCTCGAAATTCCCTTCCGTTCGAGCTTCGAACTGCCGGTCATCCAGGGGCGCCGATGAACGTGCTGCGTCGGGAATCGGGGATGGTCCTGCTGCTGGTGCTGGTGGTGGTGACCCTGCTCACCGCGCTGGCGGTCGAGCTGGCCTTTTCGACCTGGGTCGATCTGCGGCTGACCGAAACCTTCCGCGACTCGACCCGCGCCTACTACCTGGCCAAGGGGGGGGTCCGGGCCGGACGGGGGATTCTGCGCATGGACATGAACCGCTATGACGCCCCCGGCGATCCCTCGGAACTCTGGAGCCTGGGGGTCGCCCAGTATCCGGTGGCCGAAGGCTACCTCTCGGTGACCATCGAGGATCTGGGCGGGCGCATCAACCTCAATGCCCTGGTCGGCGCCGGCAACGTCAATCCCGTGGTCAAAAGCCAGCTCCGGCGGCTTTTCGAGGAACTCGCCATTCAGCAAGGGGAAGAACTGATCGCCGCCCTCGTCGACTGGCTCGACCCGGACGACCGGGTCTACGTCGACCCCGACGGGCGCCGGGCCGTGGGTGCCGAAGCCGGTCATTACCTGAGCGGAGAACGTCCCGTCCGCTGCAAGAACGGCCCCCTCGACAACCTCGAGGAACTGCTGCTGGTGCGCGGCTTCACCCCGGACATTTTCAAAGAGGTCGTCCCCTTCGTGCGTCTCCACGGCGACGACAAGATCAACGTCAACAGCGCCGCCGCCGAGGTACTCATGGCCCTCTCGGAGGACCCGGAAATCACCCGCGACGCGGCCGAGGCGATCCTTGAACGGCGCTCAAACGCGCCCTTCAAAACCCCGGCGGAACTGACCTGGCTCAACGAACTCTCGGGTCTCGCCAACCTGCTGCGCGAGCCCCTGACCGTGACCAGCGATATCTACCGCATCGAAACCACGGCCACGGTCAACGACGGCGTTCGCCGGGCCGAGGCCATCGTCACCAAAACCGGCGATCAACTGCTTTATCTGAAAGTGGATTAGGAGAACCATGGCCAGACGACTGATCGGCATCGATATCGACGCCCGGCATATCCGCGCGGTCCTGATCGAGGAAAACCAGGGCAAGACGACCCTGGTCGACGCCCGTCGCGAACCCCTCGGCGAGGGTGAGGACCGGGCGGAGAGCCTGCGCCGCATGCTCGGCGAAACCCGCCTCGGCGACCGGTTGGCCGCCGCTCTTCCGGCGGGCCGCGCCTACTTCCGGCGGCTGCGTTTTCCCTTTGCCGACGAAAAGAAGATCGCCGCCGCGCTCCCCATGGAATTTTCCCTGCAACTGCCCGCCGCCGGCGAAGGCCTCGCTTTCGCCATGGAGAAACCGGTCGCCGCCGAGCTCGGTTTCACCCTGACGGCGGCGGCCGTCGAACGGTCGACGGTGGCGGCGACGCTGGAACCCTTCGACCGCCGGGAGATTCCTCTCAACATTCTCGGCCTCACCCCCCATAGCCACGCCCGGGGCTTGAGCGAACTGCTCCCCAACGGCCTGCTGGCGATTCTCGGCGAAACGGAGACCATACTCGCCCTGGTCGACAGCGGCGAGGTCGTCGGCCATCGGCTGCTGCCCCAATCCGCCCCCGTCGACCACAGCCGCCTGGCCGAGGAGTTGGGCCGGGCCGCAAATGCCCTGCGCGCCGCCCACGGCCTGGAACATGGTGCCTGGCTGCTCATCGGCGCCGGTGCCGTGGCGGAACTCGCCCAGGCCCTGCGCGAGCTGGGCGAGGCGGCGGAGATACCCCAGATCGAACTGGGCGGCCAACCCCTGGCGGCGGAATTCCTGCCCGCCCTGGCCCTGGCCTGGCGCGCCGGGCTTAACGACCGGGAGCGGGCCTTCAATCTGCGCGTCGGCGAGTTCGCCCTGAAGAGCGAATGGGGCCGGTTGAAAAAACGCCTGACGGCCATGGCCGCCCTCCTCGGCTGCTCCCTGCTGCTGCTCGCCGCCTCGGCCTATCTCAACTACGCGCAAAAAGCCCGGGTGGCCGAAAACCTGCGCCAGGAGATGCTGCAGCTCTACCGGGGCACCTTCCCCGGCACCCAGGCGATTGTCGACGCCCCCTTGCAGATGCGCGCGCAACTGGAGGAGCTGCGCAAAATCGGCCGACTGCTCGGCACCGGTGAGGGCGCTTCGGCGCTGACGGCTCTCGATGAAATCTCGCGCCGCACTCCCGCCGACATCACCGTCGACATCCGCGATTTCAACTACACGGCGGAAGCGGTTCGACTCGAAGGGGTGACCGGCTCCTTCGACGCCATCAACCGCCTGAGCGCGACGCTGGGCGAATCCCCCCTCTTCGCCGAGGTCCGCATCGACGATGCGCGCATGAGCCTGGACGGCAAACAGGTCGATTTCCGAATCACCCTTCCCCTGCGCAAGGAGCCCTGAGCCATGTTCCATCAACTGAGCCAACGGGAAAGACTGATCCTGCTCGCCGGCGGCCTCTTTCTGCTGGCGGTGCTGGCCTGGTTCGCCGTCATTTCCCCCTACCGCCAGGCGATGGCCGCGCTGGACGGGAAAATCGCCGCCCGCCAAAATCAGCTGGAGGACCTGCGCGGCCTGCAACAGCAGTACCTGCAATTGAAGCAGAGCCTCGACCAGGCCGAGCGGCGCATGGATCAGGCTACGACCTTTTCCATCTTCGCCTTCATGGAAAGCCTGGCGGGGCGCCACGTCGACCGCGCCAACCTCGTCTCCATGCGCCCGCAACCGGCGGTGGAACGTGAAGGATTCCGTGAGGACTCGGTGGAGATCAAGCTCGATCGGGTCGGTCTGGGGCAACTGGTCGGCCTGCTCCAGGACATGGAAACCGCCGAATCCCCCTTGCAGGTCAAGAGCCTGCGCATCAAAACCCGCTT
>CALJLX010000662.1 GCA_937982495.1 uncultured Desulfuromonas sp. | reverse complement strand
CCGAGACGAAGGGAAAGCTGATGCCCGTATCCGCCAGGACCGCTTCGACGAAACCCCGCAGCGGCGGCAGGCTGATCTGTTCCACGGCAGTCAGAAGGGTCGGCAGCAACTCCGGCACCGGGCAGATGCCGCGCGGGATGAGCGCAGCGGCGCTGCGCTCGACAGGCTGCGACAGCGGCTGAACCGAGTTTACATCGATCTGAAGTTTGCCAAGAAATCGGCGTACCTGGCCACAGATTCGCACCAGGGAATAGTCGGGGAGGTCGAGTTGTGCGATGACATCTTCCCGCCAGGCGTAGGCCGGGAGGTGGCCGCTGAAGTCTTCCAGAACCACCCGCAGGTAGGGATAACCGTCCCAGGTGGCGCTGTGGGTCGCCTCCCGCAGCCGGAAGGTTCCGCAGACCGCCCCCGGCACCAGTTTCGACAGGGCCAACCGCTCAGACATGGGCACCCCCTCCCGCCATCCGCGCCGCCAGCAGATTCTCGAAGGCCGACCCATCCCGGCGGGTCAGGTTGGGGACGAAGCGCGAATAGACGGTAAAGAGCATTTCCGTGGAGGTGTGCCCCATCTGCCGGGCGATCCATTCCGGATTCTCCCCCGCCGCCAGCCACAGGGTCGCGGTAGTGTGGCGGGTCTGATAGGGACGGCGCCGCTTCATCCCGAGAAACTTCAGAGTCGGATACCAGATGCGCTGGGTGACATTGATATGATGCAGATTATTGCCGCAGCTGTTGCAAAAGACAAAACCTCCCAGCTTCCCGGTCACTTCCCATTGCTGCTTCAAGGCGGCAAAGACCGGGTCCGACATATGCACCTCGCGGATGGATCCCTGGGTCTTCGGGGTTTCAATCCGCCCTTCCACCAGGGTCTCGCGGATCAGAATCTGCTTCCGCTCGAAATCGACGTACTTCCACTGCAAGCCATCGATCTCGCCGGTACGCAACCCGGTGAAGAACCGGACCTGATAATAAAGGCGGAAGTCCGCCCGCACCCGGGAGAGGAAGAGATTCACCTCGTCGAGGGTAAAGGGGTCGACATCGGTCTTCGGCACCTTTAGCGGTTTGATGCCGACAAAAGGCGTGCTAAAGTTGAACCGGTCGGCTGCATCATTGAGAATCATGCGCAAAGGCGTCATGATGTGATTGATCCTCATAGGCGACAACCCGAGACGAGTTCCGATTTCAACTTTGGCGAGTGTGGATCGGAATTTCAGGATTTCGCCCTTGGTGATGTGGCTGACCTCTTTTTCTCCAAAAACCGGATAAAGGTGCTTTTCCAGCGTCCCCCGCACCGTCTTCCGGTAGGAAATCTTCCAGGAAATCTCGTTCTCCAGGTACCACTCTTCGGCAAACTCCCGGAATGTCTGCCCCTGGCTTCCTCCCGCCGAAGGGGGCCGGCCAACCACCCGACCGGCAGTCGGAATCGGCTGCGCCAGTTTCGCCAGATTGCTGCTGTTCGGGAAATAGCGTTCATACGCGAACGTCCCCTGCTTGATCTCGGCATCGATCTGCGCCATGAAGGCCTCCAACCGTTTCCGGTTGGCCGGCGTATCCTCCAGCAAGGTCTGCTCCCGGCAGCGCAGGCCCCGATAGAAAAAGTCGAACTGGAGTCTTCCCGTCTCCTTGCGAACTCTGACCTTACCCATAACAGACACCTCCCTTGGCCATGGGAATGACCGGCTTCTGCGCCATGGACGCCTTGACCATGTCCCGCTCGATCGCCTCCCAGATGTAGAGAACCCGGCGCCGGCCGAAGGGACGGATGTAGTGAATCCCCTCGATAAAGACCGCATCCTTGAGCGCGCTGCGGATATAGCGCGAATCGTACCGCAGCCGGGCCGCCAACTCTTCCGTCGTCATGTAGGTCTGCTGTTCCATGTGATTTCTCCTTTGCGATAAGTTTTGGGCCTAAAAAGCACGCCCATGATTTATATGAATCATAAATGATTTAATTGTGCTGTCAAGACTGTTTTTTTGTAATTTGATTCATATTTGAATCAAACGACTCGCGGATGGTTTAAATCCGCTTGGAAAGCCGCATGGTTTGGGGTATGTTGAAAAAAAAGAACAAGGGGGTGTGATGATCCGTTTTTATCTCAAACGATTGATTTCTGACTGGGAATTCAAGGAGGGCAGGCGGTTGACTATCGGGGAACTGGCGGAAAAATCGAAAGTTGCCAGGCCCACATTGTCGCGGATTTTGAATCAGAAAGGATACAACACGACGACCGATAACCTTGGACGTCTCTGTTGCTTCTTCAACTGTCGGATAGAGGACTTGGTCGAATATATTCCAGACGACTCCCCCCTACACGAGAACAGTAAGGGTTGAGTCCCGACTCAATTAGATATCGAAAATTTGTGACGACCTTGAGCCAAATGTCAAAATCAGGGGAAAATCCGCAATTAAAGAAGAGAAAAAAGATTGGCACGAATGTTAATGCTGTTTTGTCGGTAGGTTGGAAAGCGCCTTGAGCCAAATGTCATTTTAGACCCGACCTTTGGACTCCGGAAAATGTCAATCCTGGTCAGTCCAAAGCTCAAACCGACAAAGGAATCGTCCCAGGACCGTCACAAAAACGCCACAGACGCAAAAAGGGGTTACGGCAAAGACCGTAACCCCTTGATTTCTATGGCGCGCCC
>CALJLX010000661.1 GCA_937982495.1 uncultured Desulfuromonas sp. | reverse complement strand
GTCAGCGCCTGGAAGATCACCGACGCCGCCGGCTATCCCACCGACGCCGTGCATCTGGTCGCCAACACCCTGCAGGACGAGTATCCCGAACTGGTGGGCGGCGAGCTGATCTATCCCGCCTCCCACACGGTACGCAACATCATCGACCCCTCCGGCCAGTTCACCTGGGCGCTGTGCGTCGGCAACGGCATGCGCCGGGTGCCAATCAGTGGCGTCGAGGCCGGTCTCGGCCAGGTCGGCGCGCCGCTGCTGGTCAAGCTGCATATCGAGGACAGCTTCGAGCACAACGCCGATTGGGGCGTGGTCAAGACCTTTAACTACCAGGACGCCGCCTACGACGTGGAATTCGTCGGCAATCTCGCCTTTGTCGCCGACGGCTCCAACGGCCTGACCGTGTACGACGTGAGTAAGGATCCGACCAACGCCAACAGCGGTTTCTTTGTCGGCAACATCGGTTACAACCAGGGCAGCCCCCTGCTCGGCACCGCCTCGGGGGTCGAACTCTGGAACGATGCCGCCAGCGGCAGGCGCTACGCGGTCATCGCCTGCGGCCCCAACGGCGTCGGCGTGGTCGACGTCACCGACGTCAACGCCATGCGCATCGTCAAGGTCTTCGAGCCGATCAAGTATGAAAACGACGAGCTCGGCTCCGCCGACGGCCAGGCCATCGATGTGGAAGTCATCGGCGACAAGGCCTACTTCACCTACGACAGCTTCGGCGTCCTCTGCTACGCCATGAGCGACCTGATCGCGCCGGTTGCCGACGGGGTCGATCCCACCGTGCTGTTCAAGAAGGCGCTGGACGGCACCATTATCTACGATGTCCGGCCCGCGTTCCTCGGCCGCTTCAAGCTGCAGGCGGTGCCGGGTTACGAAGACGTGGCCGGCGGCGCGGTGAAGATGGCCTACACCCAGGTCGGCGGCAAGCTGATGCAATATGTGGCCTTCGGCGAGGCCGGACTGGTCAAGATCGACTACACCGATCCGGCCAACCCGCTCTTTGTCGCCATGAAGAACACCGCCGCCGAGTGCGTGGCGGTGGCCGTCGCCAACGGTCGGCTCTACGTCGGCGATCATGGCGGCGGGCTGGTGCTGTTCAAGTAAGCGGGAAGACGGGAGGGAAATCCGCCCGTCGTTGAGAAAGTCGTATGAGCCCAGGCGAGGAGTGCGGTGCGGGGAGGTTTCCCTGCATCGGCACTCCTCGCGGCATGTCGGGCGGACGATTTTCGCCCATGGCACCGGAGAACTCCGGAGAAAGGAGGCGCGAAATACGACCGCCGCAGTCCTGAGCGAAGTCGCAAAAAATACTCGTTGTTGTTTTTAAGAAGAATCCCGGTCGAACAATGGAGTTTGTCGCGGGAAACCCTGGAAGAGGAAACGGAGGCTGCCACCGGGTAGTACCTGACCGCCGTTTGCCGCGCGGAGTGTTACGGGGTCCATCCTTCCGGGGGGGAAACTCAACCAAGAAGAAGGAGGCGTAAATGAAAAATCATCGAAGCCTATCTCGGCTGTTGCTCGGGGTGTTGCTCACTCCGCTCTTTCTGCCCTTCGGGGCCTTGGCCGCCGATGTGGCCATTCTCACCTTGAATGCCGTTCCGGGCCGGATTGTCGAGCGGGAAGCCCTGCCGGTGACCTTGGATGCGGTCGTTTCCGGCATTCCCCAAACCTTTGCCTGGAGCCAGGTCGACGGGCCGAAGGTCCCGCTGACCGCGCTTTCCGAAACAAGTGCCCGAGTCGATGTCAGCGCTCTCGAAGTCGCCGCCGAAGCCGAGCTGGTCTTTCGCCTGACCCTGACCGACGCCGCCGGGACCGAGGTCAGCCGGGATCTGAGCGTGCCTGTCGAACCGCTCGACATGACCCCCATGCTCGGCGACCATGTGCAGATCGGCGGGTCGAGCACGGCGGTCGCCCGTTTCAGCCATAACGGCGCCGAATGGGCCCTGTTTAACGTCGGCACCGCGCTCAAGTCCGCCCCCGTGGGGTTTAACGCGCAGCCGGCGCACCAGCTCATTCTCCCCGGGTTCATCCAGGATCTGGCGACCTTCACCTACAACGGCGGCCGCTACGCCCTGGCCGCTCTCGGCGGCACCGGCGTGGCCCTGGTCGACCTCAACGACCCGGCGGCCATGAGCCTGCTTAACGTCGCTCCGGTCAACTACACGTTGGAAAACGTCACTTTCGCCGAAGGGGGAGGGTCGATCCTCTACGGCAACCTCATCGAAAGCGTCAAGGCGCCCATCGTCGCCCTGGCCACCGACGGTGTCTCCCTCTACCTCGCCGACGCCGAGTACGGCATCCACAAAACCGCGCTGAGCCATCTCTTCAACAACACGCGGGAGGCCGACGGCACCCTGTTCATCGATCGGGAAAAGGCCACTGTGCAGTACGCCGGCGAGCGGCCCTGGGGGGGCGCGCAGGCGATTAAAATCTACGGCAACCGCCTCTTCGTGCCCCTCGATGTCCTCGGCCTGGGGATCTTCGATGCGGAAACCCTGGAGATGGTCGGCCGCTACAACTACTATCTGGATGACGGGCGGGGCGAGGATTATTTCGGCGGGATGATCGTTCGTGACGCCGTGGCCAAGGATCCGGCGACGGGCGAACCCTATCTCGACGCCGTCACCGGCATGCCCGACTACCGTCAGGTCAACTACGAGATCCGCAACTCCAGCAAGGGCAAGACCAAGAGCGCCGAGACGCTGCATCCCTGGGCCGACCTGGAACGGGAAGCCCGCTGGTACTATCAAGCCCTCGACGTCGACGTCGCCGTGCAGAATCAGAAAACCATCGCCTATGTCGCTTATTCCCTGGGCGGAGTGGTGGCTGTGGACGTTACCGGTTTCGATAGCGCGACTCCGGCAAATAAGCTACAAGGCAATTACCTCGGTTTCTTTCCGGCGGTGCCGCCCAACGGGCCCGAGGAGACCGGTTCCCAGCCGGCCTCGCTGCTCCCCTACGAAGGGGCGGGCAAGCTCAAGGAATCGGGGGTGCGCGCGGTGCGCGTGCAGGGGAACACGGTTTATCTGACCGACCACTTCGCCGGGCTGGTGCTTCTCGAAGGGGCCGCCTATCCCGAATTCTGGCGCGGCGCCGGGGCGCCCTACAACAACGACGACAATGGCATCGCCGGCGACCATGTGCCCGATCACGAAAACATCACCTCCTTCGATATGTCCCCCTATGACCCGCTCGACAACGAATCGCTGCCGACGGCCTTCTTCCAAAAACCCTGCCTGTTGGCGACCAGCGAGCTCAATGGTCACGGCAATACCCTGGCGCTGATGGATAACATCACCCTGGACGCCGCCGGCGCGGTCGATGTCCTCGAATGCTCCGGCGCGGGTGGCTTCGTCTTTGTCGACCTTTACAACCTGCAGGCATCGAGCATGTCGGCGCGCTACGCCATCACCGGCTACTTTCCGCCGACGGACGAGATCGGCGCCGCGCCCGACGGCAGTCCGACCGAAACGATCTCCATCGGCCACACCTCGGGCGTGGCGGCGAGCGCCGACTACCTTTACGTTTCCGACGGACCCCATGGGGTCAGCGCCTGGAAGATCACCGACGAGGCGGGCTATCCCACCGACGCCGTGCATCTGGTCGGCAACACCGTGCAGGACGAATATCCGGTGACCGTCGCCGGAGAAACCATCTACCCGCCGTCGCACACGGTGCGCAGCGTCATCGACCCGAGCGGCGAGAATGCCTGGTCCCTCTGTGCCCGCAATGGCCTGCGCCGGGTATCGGTGAGCGGGATCGAAGCGGGGCAGGGGGCGGTCGGCGCGCCGCTGCTGCTCAAGCTCTCATTGCAGGATATTTACGAACACAACAACGAGGTCGCCAACGTCGAGGAACTCAACTTCCAGGATCACGCCTATGACGTGGAATTCGCCGGCGACCTGGCTTTTGTCGCCGACGGCGGCAACGGTCTCACCGTCTACGACGTAAGCAAGGACCCGACGGTGGCGGCGAGCGGTTTCTTCGTCGCCAACCTCGGCACGGTCAAGGAAAAACCCCTGTTCGGCACCGCCCACGGCGTCGAATTGTGGACCGACCCGGCCAGCGGCCGGCGCTACGCCGTCATCGCCGCCGGTCCCTACGGCGTCGGCGTGGCCGACGTCACCGATGTCCGCGCCATGCGCACCATCAAGGTTTTCCAACCGATCAAGTACGAGGACGGCGACGTCGGCAGCGCCGACGGCAAGGCCAGCGACGTCGAGGTCATCGGCGACAAGGCCTACTTCGCCTACGACAGCTTCGGCGTGGTCTGCTATGCCATGAGCGACCTTATCGCCGAGGTGCCCGACGGGGTCGATCCCACGGTCCTCTTCAAGAAGACCAATCGCGGCGTGGTCAGCTACGACTATCGGCCGGTGGCCCTGGGGCGCTTCAAGTTGCAGGAAGTCCCCGGCAACGAGGATGTGGACGGCGCCGCGACCCGGATGAAATACACGGTGCAGGACGGTCGCCTCAACCTCTACATCGCCTTCGGCGCCGCTGGTCTGGTCAAGCTTGACTTCACCGATCCGGCGTCGCCGCTGTTGGTCGATCGCGTCGATACCGCCGCCGAATGCTCCGACGTGGCCATCAGCAATGGCCGCGTCTACCTCGGTGACGGCGCGGGAGGGCTGGTCTTTTTCAAATAGGTCGTAAAAAGGAAGTCGATTGAAAACCGACGGCTGAAGATCGGGGCGTAGTTGCCAGGCACCATGCGGGCAAGCATCCCGGCTTCAGCCGTCGCTCTTTGTGATGACCGAAGGGGGTCGGAGGTGTCGGCGGAAGGAACCGCAAAACAGCGCCATGCCCGGAGCAAGACCTCAGGTTTTTACGGGATGACGCAGATGCCCATGTTTGTTGCGGGCGAGGAAACTTGTCCGCGCTTCGCGCGCGGGGGGCAGGATGAGAATCGGTCGTGGTTCGACCGGGGAGGGCGGTCAGGGAATTGCGTCTTCGACATGAAGGAGTTCGGGGGGGGGTTCGGCAGCACCACCGTCAGCGTCGTGCGTCCCGCCTGGCAATGGAGAAGGATGGTGCCGCCGTGGGCGCGGGCGGCCATCATGGCTGAGTAGGTGCCGAGACCGGTGCCCCCCTTTTTGCCGTGGGTCGCGTACTTTTCGAAAAAGCGAGGGCGGAAGGACTCGGGAACCTCGCCGCTGTTGTCGATGGATACCCGCCAGTTTTCGGCTGTCTCGGTCACGCTAATGACGACCGTTTCGCCCGGGGGGGAAGCTTCGACGGCGTTGCCGATGAGGTTGGCGAAGAGGGTGTGACAAAGCAGTCTTTCCCCGATAATCCACCGCGACCCGGCCTCTTCCGCCGGTTCCAGGCGGCAGGTCACGCCCCCCGCCGCTGCGCGCTCGGCCGATTCCCGCAGCACTTCCCGCAGGGTGTCGAGCAGATCGAAGGCCTCGGGCTGCAGCTGGTAGTTGCCCCGTTCGATCTTGTACAGGGTCAGCGAGCGGTTGATCAGGTCGAGCATGCGCACGCCCGAGAGTCGGATGTCTTCAAGCATATCGCGTTGATCGTCGGTGAGATTCTTGCCGGTCAGGGCCAGTACCTCGGCGATGCCGATGATCGGAGTGAGGGGGGTGCGCAGGTCGTGGCGGGTAATGCCGTCGATCTCCCGTCGCAACTCTTCCGCCGCCACCGCTTCGCTGATGTCCTGAACGATCCCCGCCAACAGGGGGGCGCCGTCGCCGTCCAGTTCCCAGTCTCCCTCGATGCGCAGATGGACGGGGGCTTCCCCGGAGTCGCCCCGACGGACTTCGATACGCAAGGAGCCGCCGTGCCGGGCCGCTTCCAGCGCCTGACGGGCGTCATTCCGGTCACGGAGATCGAGGGCGGCGACGAGGCTGTCAAATCCGGGGGGCGATTTCTTTTCGTGCTGCCCCAGCAGGCGATAGGTCTCTTCCGACCAGCGCATCTCTTGCGTTTCCGGTCGCCAGGACCAGCTTCCCAGTTTCGCCGCCCGCTGCGCCGCCAGCAGGCTGTCGCGACCTTCCTTGAGGTCGCGGAAGAGCAGGGCGAAGGGACGGCGCAGGGCGGTATCGATGATGGCGAAATAGATCAGGGTGAAGCTGACGATTTTGAGCAGATGGCCGAGCAGGTTGGCGGGGCCGTAATGGCTGATGTAGAGGGTGAAGCAGAGTTCCGAGGCTATGGTCAGCAGGATCGACGCGAAGAGCAGACGGTAGACCTGACGGTCGAGGGTTTTGCGGCGCAGAACCAGATGGGTCAGGGCGGCAAGCAGCAGGGCGACGATGACATATTCGGCGACGACTTTGAACAGAGTTAGCCCCGTCTCCGGGGAGAAGCAGAGCGGAAAGTTGCGGGCGCCGAAGATCGACCAGAGGGCCAGGGCCGAAATCAGCCCGTAGCCGGCAAAGACCGGTTTTAAGGGGAGCGGACGGCGGGTGAAGCGCGGCGCCAGCAACAGGGTGCCGGCTTCGAGGGTGCGGCCTACCAGCCAGAGTTGGGGCCCGAGGTTGTAGCCGGGAAGGTCGCTGAAGACCGCCATGCCGTGATAGCCGAGCATGTGCAGGGTATCGAAGCCGGCGACGAAGAGATAGGCGATGCCGATGAAGAGGAGATAGTCGTTATGGTAATGGGCTCGGGCGGTCCAGGCGATGATGAAAATTCCGGCGGCGATGACGATGGCGTAAAGTTCGGCCAGGGAATGAAAGAGCAGATAGTTGCAG
>CALJLX010000660.1 GCA_937982495.1 uncultured Desulfuromonas sp. | reverse complement strand
TTTTCGGCCCCCTGGTGGGCCAGTTTCTGGCGGCGCTGTTCGAGCTTAGCGACCTCGCGGTTGAGGGCGGCCATTTCTTTGTCCAGGTTTCGCGCCTGTTCGGCCTCTTCCTTGACCCGCTCCAGCAGCCGTTCCAAGGCCGAAAGATCGCTGCCGCTCAGGTTTGGTCCGGAGACGTTCGTCAGCATCCCGTAGAAATTGCCGTATTCCTTCCGTTCCAGGGTCAGGGCGGCGGCCGGTTCCTCCCGGCTGACGATGTTCGCCTCGTCGATCCAGCGGAAATCGAGGCCGTAGAGATCGCGGTTGCCGATCTTGAACTGCAGGCGCATTCCTTCGCCGGAAGCGGCGAGCTTGCGCTGGGTGATCTCGCCCAGCACCCGGCTGCCGTCATCCAGGGTCGCCAGGGTCAGGTTTTTCGGCCAGAAGACCCCGAGGCCGTTGACCAGAATGACGACGATCAGGGTCGCGGCGATCATCAGGGTCAGGGCCATGGCGGCGCCGGTGGCCCAGACCATCGGTTCGCCCTCACGCCAGTATTTTTTCATAAATTCAGATCCTGTAAGGGTTTCTTGTCACTTGTCACTGGTCACTTGTAAAAGTTGACGAGTGACGGGTAACGAGTTTCAAATCCAGGGGCTATCCATTCTCTAAAACCGTCCGTACTTTTTGCGCAGGCGCTGGCGCACCACTTCGGCCACGGTGTTGAGGCAGAAGGTGAGCACGAAGAGGATGACCGCCGAGAGGAAGAGCACCCGATAGAGGGACCCGCCATGGGGCGCCTCGGGGATTTCCACGGCGATGTTGGACGACAGCGGGCGCATGCCGTTGAACATGCTCAGATCGATGATCGGGGTGTTGCCGGTGGCCATGAGCACGATCATCGTTTCGCCGATGGCCCGCCCCAGGCCGATCATGATGGCGGCGAAGATCCCCGGCGAGGCCGAGGGGAGGATCACCCGCCAGACCGTCTGCCAACGGCTCGCGCCCAAGGCCAGGGAGGCGGCGCGCAGGCTCGGCGGGATGTTGGAGAGGGAGTCCTCGGCGATGGTGAAAATGATGGGGATGACGGCGAAGCCGAGGGCGAAGGCGATGACGATGCTGTTGCGCGGGTCGTAGCGCTGGCCGGTTTCGTTGAAGAGCCAGAGCTTGAAGTTGCCGTCGAAAAACCAGCCTTCGACCAGCGGTCCCAGGATCACGGCGGCGGCGATGGCCAACAGCAGCACCGGCGCCACCGCCAGGAACTCGTAGCCCCGCTCCACCCGTTTCAGGGGTTGGAAGCGGCGCAGCCATTGCCAGAGCAGAATGCCCAGGGCCAGGGCCAGGGGGATGAAGATGACGCTGAGAAAGAGGGCCGGGACGGCTTTTTCCAGTTTCGGCGCGAACCACAGGGCAGCGAGAAAACCGATGACCACCGAGGGGACCGCCGCCATGACCTCCACCGCCGGTTTGATCCACTGGCGCAGCCGGGGACTGCCGAACTGGCTGATGTAGATGGCGCCGTACAGGGCGATGGGAACGGCGAAGAGCATGGCGTAGAAGGTGCCCTTCATTGTGCCGAAGATCAGCGGAGTCAGGCTCAGTTTCGGCTCGAAATCGTCGTTGGCGGCCGAGGATTGCCAGACGTGGGCGGGCTCGTCGTAGCTTTCGTACCAGACCTTGCCGAAGAGGGTGCGCCAGCTGATTTCCGGATGGGGATTGTCCACGCCCCAGAGTTGCAGGCGGCGATTTTCATCCAGGGCCAGCAGGCCGTTGCCGCGGGCGGCGAGGGCCACCTGGGTCAGCGGCGCCTCGGTCTCGATGCGCAGCAGGTGGCGTTCGCTGGTCATGTGGTCGAGGTGAATGCTGCCGTCGGCGTCGAAGCTGGCCAGGGATTTGTCTCGCCAGGAGGGCAGGATGTCCCGAATCGCCTGATCGTGGCGGGTCAGCCGGTGAATGCGGGTCAGGCGTGGCTCCCCGCCGTCGGCCGGACGTACCGGAAACCAGGTCGAGAGATGGCCCTTCTCGTCCCCCACGGCCAGGGAAATGTCGCCGAAAACCAGAGCCAGGGCGGTCACGGCGGCGCCGTCGTTGCGGGCGCTGACGTGATTCCGCAACCTCGGCGGGGCGTCCTCGCCCAGTTCCCAGTGCAGCAGGCTGCCCCGGCCGGTGCCGGCGTAGAGGGCCGTGCCCGGGTGGTCGAGAACCAGGGCGGTGATCGGTTCGTCCGTATCGGTTAAAAAGTGGCTCGCCGTGCTTCGCGTTTCATTGCCGAGGAAGTCGGCGCGGACGCTTTCCTGGGTGACCTTGAGCCGGTTGTCGGCGAAGAGGTCGACGCGGACTCCGCCGGCTTCCGTCATCCGGGCCAGGGACTGACGGGGAAATCCTTCCTCGGGGGGAGTGAATTCGGCTTGGCGCTGAACCTCGCGGACGAAGGAACGCCGCCCTTCGGCGTCGAAATTCGCGCTGAAGCGCACCCGGTCGATGGTCAGGGTGCCGTCGCTCCAGAGAATGGAGAAGGTCAGGGGCGCTTCCACCCGAGCCCGGAGCGGGCGGGCCGTGGCGTCGCTCGGCGGCGCCACGGGCAGGCTTTCGCCGGTCTCTCCCCCGGGCAGGGAGGAAAAACGGAAAAAGCCGTCGGCGTCAAGCGCCACGGCGGTTTCCAGATATTCGTCGATATCCGCGGCGAGAATTTTTCCGGAAGGGGCGGAATCCGCCAGGGAAAGATCCGCCAGGGGGATCGCCGTCGGGGCCTTGAAGAGGGGGATGGTGACATTGCCGATCAGCAGCAGGATCAGGATGACGCTGGCGATGATCGCCAGGCCGCCGACGGTGATGACGTAGCGGGCGAGGCGGTCCCTGAGTTTGACCCGCCGGAGAACGTTTTTATCCATGGATTGAGCCTTGTCTGGGAGCCCGTTGCAGATAAAGGACCGAGTCGGAAGACCCGGTCCTTTTCATGATAACAAGATGAAGCGCAATCTTACTTGAGCAGATTCAGCTGTTTCTCGGCGACCGTGGCGGGCAGGGGGAGGTAACCGTCCTTGACCACGACTTCCTGACCTTCCTTGGAGAGGGCGTACTTGAGGAATTCCTCGACCATCTTCGGCAGCGGCTGGTTCGGCTGCTTGGCGACGTAGAGGTAGAGCATGCGCCCCAGGGGATATTTGCCCTCAAGCACGTTTTCATAGGTCGGCGCATAGGCCTCTTCGCCGTCCTTCTTGGCCAGGGCCAGGGCCTTGACCCCGGAAGTCTTGTAGCCGATGCCCGAGTAGCCGATGCCGGCCTTGTCCTCGGTGATGGAGAGGACCACCGAGGCGCTCCCCGGCTGTTCCTTTACGGTGTCCTTGAAATCCCCCTTGGCCAGGGCGTTTTCCTTGAAGTAGCCGTAGGTGCCCGAGGCCGAGTTGCGACCGTAGAGGCTCATCGGCTTGCCCGCCCACTCGCCCGTCAGGGCGACCTGGCCCCAGGTGGCGATTTCCTCGGCGGCGCCGCTCTTGCGGTTTTTGGAGAAGATGGCGTCGACCTGGGTCAGGGAGAGCTGCTCCAGGGGATTGTCCTTGTTCACGTAGACGGCCAGGGAGTCGAGGGCGACGCCGATGGCGAGGGGTTTGTAACCGTATTTGGCTTCGAAGGCCTCGATTTCGCTCTTCTTCATCTCGCGGGACATGGGGCCGATCTGGGCGGTGCCTTCGATCAGGGCCGGCGGCGCGGTACTGGAACCCTTGCCCTCGATCTGGATGTTGACGTTGGGATACTGCTTGCGGAAGCCCTCGGCCCAGAAGGTCATGAGGTTGTTGAGGGTGTCGGAACCGATGCTGTTCAGGTTGCCGGAAACCCCTTCGGTCTTTGCGTACCCCTTCAGGGCCGAATCGACGCTGATGTTTTCCGCCAAGGCCGTATTCGCGCTGAACGCGACCAGGGCGGTGGCGGCCAACAGCCATTTCTTGCCAAATCCTTTTTTCATGCCGATCTCCTTGTCTTCTCGATAGTGCCCCGCTGCGGGGTGGTTTCAGGTTTGGTTCAGGTTGAGCGGAGTATCGGCGAGAAATGTTAGGATTGTGTTAGCGCGCCATAAGGGCTCTGATAAATGAGAGGACAGGCAAAAAAAGCGGCGCCCGAGGGCGCCGCATGGAATTTTACAGGAAAATGAAGTCTCGTTAGTGCGCTTGCTTCTGTTCCTCGTGCTCTTCCTCGACCTCTTCCCAGCCGGTCCACATGGGGACGAAGTGGGCGAAGGGGGTGTGCCCCAGGGTCGCCAGATAGAAGTGCGTGAAGATGAAGGCGCACAGGCAGCAGGCCAGGATGAAGTGCAGCCCGACCACCATTTTCAGCCCGCCGATCATGAGCAGGGTATTGCGCAACGGTTCGATGTTCAGCAGCATGAAGCCGGTGACAATGACCAGCGGTACCAGCACGAACATGATGACCAGGTAGGCAGCTTTCTGCATGGGATTGAATTTGTTGTCCGGGGCGGTGTGGTGAGGATTGGGTTTGCCCAGGAAATAGTTGAAGAAATAGAAAATGGCCTGACGCAGCATGCCGCTCTGGATATCCCCCTTGGTCGGCACGTAAAGTTGTTTCAGGGTGCCGGCGAAGACCAGATAGTAGGCGATCCACAGGACGAAGGAGATCGCCACGACGATCCCGGCGGTGTTGTGCAGGGCGATGGCCGACTTGTAGGTTCCGAAGAGATTGACATACTCGGGGAAGCGGATCTGCGCCCCGGTGACGCAGAGGGTGACAATTCCCAGGGCGTTCAGCCAGTGCCAGATGCGAACCGGGGTTGGCTGCAGGTAGATCATTTTTTTCGACTGTTCAGACATAATCAGTGTCCCTTCCCTTCTCTGTTTTTACGGGTCAAAAAGCGCAGGGTGCCGTGGCCCACGGGCATGACCAGACCGCCGAGGATAATCAGGAGGCCGGCAATGTTCAGCCATTTGCTGCGGGTCGCGCCCATCATGTAGAAATCCGGGGTGCCGTTGAGAACGTCGAGGACCGCGCCCTTTTCCACGACCAGTCGGGCGTAGCTGCCATCCTGCTCGGGGAAGGCCACATAGCTGGTCTGCATGGCTTCGGGGCCCGAGGCGTGGCAGAAAGAGCAATCCCAGCGGTTGTCGAGAATCTGGAAGGTATGGGTCACCTTTTCCGGGGTCATCATTCCCCACAGGCGCAACCCCTGGTATTTCGGATCGCCGTTGAAGGCTCGGAGTTCCGCCAAGGAAATTTCGCCGTTGCTGTCGGCGTCGAGCAGCGCTTGCACCGGCTTGTCTCCCGCCAGTTTGGCGAGATCTTCCTGCGAGGCGGGCACGAAATTGCTGTACCGGTTCTTGGCGTCCCGCTGCAGCAGGTACATGGTGATGACGTAATTTTCCGAGCCGGTATGGCAGGTGACGCAGGGCAGCGCTTCGATATGCAGACCCGCCTGCGGCAGCCACTGGTCATGCAGTTTGGTCATTTCCTCGGGCTCGTGACAGGTGGCGCACTGGCGATTCATGTCGAAACCGGCGACTTCGGTGGCCGATTTGACTTCGTGGGGATTGTGGCAGTCGGCGCAAGAGGCGGCGGAGCCGTGCACACTAGTGGTGTATTCCTTGTGAATGTCGTCGTGACAGTCCTTGCAGCTGGCTTTCGACGGGGTCAGGCCGTCGTCCGGGTGGGCGTCGGTGACCGATTCGTGGCAGCCGGAGCAGCCCATTTCGGCATGGGCGGTGGTGTCGAACTGTCCTTCATTGATAGCGAAGGCATCGCCGACCATGCCGGCATCGCTGTGGCACGCCAGGCAATCCGCCGATTCCATGGCGGTTGCCGCGGACGCGCCCAGAAGCAGGGCCAGGACCAGGCTTAGGAACAGGTACATGGGTTTGTTCAATTGTCGCACGGTGTTTCCCCCTTTTCTCTGGAAAAGTTGAGGTTGCTTGCTTGGGTTGATGTTGGGTTGACGATAGACGATCCGTGGTTTCGGTTCAGGTGAAAGGAGCCGATGAGGTTTTCTCTCTGCCGCCGAACAGTCCTCTGACCATTCCGAAGAGCAACAGCAGGGCCGGAACCAGTTGCGCCACGAAAATCAGGGCGCAAAAGCCGATAAACAGCCAGGCGCCGAACCCCATCGTTCCGGCTTTCCCCTCCGCCGAGGCGAGAGCCGGCCCGCTCAGCGCGGCCCAAAGCGCTACTGCACCGGAAAGGCATCGCAAGGCTTTCATTCCAGTCTCCTTTCTATGATCGACGCTTTTCAATAGGTCGCTTATGTGTGTTTGCAAATTCATAAGCAGTGCCCGTGCCAACTTGAGTTTTTGTTTGTGTGATTTGTAAAGTGCTGAAATATGGTTATTTTTAAAATGATTGTCGACAGTATGCGCGAATCGGCCGCAGAATTAGTACATTAAAATCATACTTTCAAAGGTTTTCCATTAACCGAATGTTCGTAGTTGTTTAGAGAAATGTCGGTAAAATCACTTGGTTGGGCGTCCCATTCATGTGTATAATAAAAATATGCAGGGCCATGTGTATACATCAAATTCTTCCAATGGAATTTTTTTCAGGGTTTTTATTATCACGATTCGCAGCCCCAGATCAACATTGGATTGATTTTATGAAAAAAAACCAGTAAGATTAATCCGGATTTTTTGGGGGGGACGTTATTTCCAGCCGGCATTTCAGTCGTTTCCGTGGTCGGCGGATGAGGAGTTTGTAACAGATGACCAGTGCCAAGATTCTTGTGGTGGACGATGAGGCGGTAATTCGCGAGGGAATACGCCGCATTCTCGAAAAGGAGGGCTACCAGGTCGAGCCCAAGTCGAGCGGTCGTGTGGCCTTGGAGCGCTTGCAGGAAGAGGACTTCGACCTGGTGATCACCGACCTGAAAATGCCGGGTATGGGTGGTCTGGAATTGCTCAAGGCGATCCGGATTCTGCAACCGAACGTGCCGGTGATTCTGATCACCGGCTTTTCCACGGTGGAGACCGCCGTGGAAGCGATCAAGAACGGCGCTTTCGATTACCTGGCCAAGCCCTTCACTCCGGCGCAGATTACGGAAAAGGCCCAGAAGGCCCTGGAACAAAGGGCGCTGCTGTTGGGCTCGACGGACACGGAGGAGACGGGCCTGCAAGAGCTCGGGTTGGGCGCCTTGGTCGGCGAGAGCCCGCAGATGCACAAGGTTTTCAAGCGCATCATGCAGGTGGCCCGCACCGAAAGCACCGTCCTCATTACCGGCGAAAGCGGGACGGGTAAGGAACTGGTGGCTCGCGCCATTCAGCAAAACAGCCCGCGCAAGGATCAGCCTTTTGTCGCGGTCGATTGCACCTCGCTGGCGGAGAGCTTGCTCGAAAGCGAACTCTTCGGCCACGTCAAGGGTTCTTTCACCGGCGCGGTGCAGACCAAGATGGGCTTGTTCAAGGTCGCCGACGGCGGCACCCTCTTTCTCGACGAGGTTTCCAACATCAGCCTGACGACTCAGGCCAAGCTGCTGCGTGTCCTGCAGGAGCGGGAAGTGACGCCGATCGGCGGGACCAAGCCGGTGCCCATCGACATCCGGCTGATCGCCGCCACCAACCGCAATCTCAAGGATATGGTGGCCGAGGGCAAGTTCCGCGAGGACCTCTTCTTCCGGCTCAACATCATCCCCATCGATCTGCCGCCTCTGCGGGAACGCAAGGGGGATCTGGTTCCGCTGGTCAAATTCTTTCTCAAAAAATTCGGCGACGAAATCGGCAAGGAAGTGCGCGGTCTTTCTCCCGGGGCCATGGCCATGCTCAAGAAATACCCCTTTCCCGGGAATGTCCGGGAACTGGAAAATCTCATCGAGCGGGCGGTGGTGCTGAGCCTCGGAGATCTGATCGAGGCGGAGGATCTGGAATTGCCGGTGGATGAGTTGGAGGATCTGGACGGCGGTGAGGATTACGTGCCCCGGACCACCGAGGAACTCAAGGAGGCCAAGCGGGAAATCCGCGAGCGGGCGGTGGCCCCCATCGAGCGGGCCTTTGTGCTGGATGCCTTGAAGCGCAACGACTGGAACATCACCAAGGCCGC
>CALJLX010000659.1 GCA_937982495.1 uncultured Desulfuromonas sp. | reverse complement strand
GGCATACGAGATAGTTATTCGTGACTGGAGTTCAGACGTGTGCTCTTCCGATCTTTTTACCTTTTTTAAAAGTACCTGTCTATTGGGGAAAACCCTTAATCCTGAATCCACATGGATTATATTTCTCCAACCTCCTAAATCAATCCTCTTCACGTAAACTGACACCGCCCGACCGTTCGAGATATTCCAGAAGAAAGGCAATCATCATCGACCCCATGAACCCCAAGACCCCCGCTAATACCACAATCAGCGGCTTTTTAGGTTTGATCGGTTTTTCCGGAATGCTTGGCGGTTTGATCAGGCGGGTACTTTTGACCATGGCAAGCTTCAGCCGGATGTTCTCCATATGTACGACAAATGTCTTAGCGCTTGTTTCGAGATCCATCAATTTCTCTTGCAAATTATTTAAATAGATCTGCTGATTTTGAATCTCATTGGAATAAAGCAAAACAGACATGGCATCCGCATTACGTGCTGCCATGGATTTTTGGCGATTATTTTCTAATTCTTCAATTTTTCTTGACGTTTCATCTAGCTGCTTTTTAAGCAATGAAATTTTTTCGGCTACCGCCTTTTCACTTATCCGAGCCGACTCCATTTCATTTTCAATTTTCTTCTTCTCATTTTCCAGTTTCCCTTGGATATCTGAACCAACTTGAGCCGCCAACTCGTCCAGGATAGCTTGGGCCTTATCCGGCTCGGGACTCTCGATCGCCATCTTGATCAATGTTGTGTTTTTAGGCAGCGACACCTTCAGTAGGGGATAATCAACCGGCGGTATATTCAATTTTTTTTGAATCGCGACATCATATGCCCCCCCTAAGACGGTCTCCTTTACAGCATCGGGAGAAACGACCGACACTTCATTTACAATCTGCCCATTTGCATCCGTAATCGGACGAACGCCCGGTTCGATAATCATCGATACCTCATAAACCTTGGGAAGGATCAAGCTGACTCCCACGGCCCCCAGGGTAAAAAGGAAAGTGATAGAAATAATCAGCTTCTTCCGCTTCCAAAGAACACGAATAATATCGATCAACTCAATTTCGTCTGTTTGCTCTTCATGCATAAGAAAATCCCCGTATTGAAATTACAAACTCCAGTAAATTAGTCCCTGCGCTTCAACGTCGGAGCGGTTGAGCACCGTTTTTACGTCAATCACCACCCCCGAACCGTTACCGTTACCAGTCATTTGGGCCAACTTGGCGGGGGTGATCGTATTGAATGCTTCGTGCGCCACCGCCCAGACCACGGCATCGACAATTCCGGCCTGCTCCAGGGAGACCAGTTCCAGGCCGTATTCGTGACGGGTTTCCTCAGGGGAAGCGACGGGGTCATGGACCAGCACCTCGATACCGTACTCCTGTAATTCCCGCACGATGTCGATGACCTTGCTGTTGCGGATGTCGGGAACATTTTCCTTGAAGGTCATCCCCAGCACCAGCACCCGGCTCCCCTTCACCGCCTTGTCGGCATGGATCAGCTTCTTGACGGTCGTTTCGGCGACGTACTTGCCCATGCCGTCGTTGATGCGTCGACCGGCGAGAATCACCTGGGGATTGTAGCCGATCTCCTCGGCCTTGTAGGTCAGGTAGTAGGGGTCGACGCCGATACAGTGGCCGCCAACCAGCCCCGGGGTGAATTTGAGAAAGTTCCACTTGGTGCCGGCCGCCGCCAGTACGTCCAGGGTCGGAATCCCCATTTTATTGAAAATGATGGCGAGTTCGTTCATCAGGGCGATGTTCAGGTCGCGTTGGGTGTTTTCGATGACTTTCGCCGCTTCGGCGACCTTGATCGACGCCGCCCGGTGCACCCCGGCGGTGACCACCATTTCGTAAACGCGGGCGACCGTTTCCAGGGTTTCGGCGTCCTGGCCGGAGACCACCTTGACGATCTTGTCCACCGTGTGCACCTTGTCGCCGGGATTGATCCGCTCCGGCGAATAGCCGACCTTGAAATCGACGCCGCATTTCAGGCCCGA
>CALJLX010000658.1 GCA_937982495.1 uncultured Desulfuromonas sp. | reverse complement strand
GCCAAGGAGGCGGAAGCCGTGCTCAGTGGCGATGTTGCTTCCTACAGCCGGACCTCGGTCGCGTACAACCGGCGCGATAAAATCCAGGAATATCGCTCGGAGATGCGGGTCAACGCCAACCTGCGCCGGGTTACCGACGGCAAGATCCTCTGGAAGGACAGTGTCTTCTGGACCGAGGAGTCGCTCAACAGCGCCGACCGCGCCCGCCAGGACGATTTTGAAACCGAGGCCATGCAGAAAATCAGCCAGCGGCTGGCCGAACAGATCTATCAGCGGATCCAGGAAAATTTTTAAACGGCATGAATTCCGCTGAGCTCTTCCGAGCGCTGGACAAGAAGGAAGTCCCCAACCTGCTTTTTCTCTATGGCGAGGAAGGGTTTTTCATCGAGAAATGTTGGCGTGCCATTCTCGACATCCTCTTGCCGCCGGCGGACCGGGATTTCAATTTCGATCAGTTCTCGGCCCGCGAGGCTCGGGCCGGTGAGATTCTCGATCAGGCCCGAACCTTTCCGATTTTCGCCGCCCACCGTCTGATCCTGGTCAAGGACGCGCACCTTTTTTCCGCTGAAGAACTCGAAGCTTTTCTTCCTTATTTGCGGGAACCCGTTCCGGAAACCGTTCTGGTCCTGGTGGCCGACAAAATCGACGGACGCCGTAAATTCTTCCAGGATTTCAAAAAGTTTGGGGAGCTGGTGGAGTTCAAGAAGCTCTACGACAACCAGATCCCCGGTTTCATCCAGGAACAGGCGCGCCTGGCGCGGTATTCCCTGACCGAGGAAGCCCTAGCACTCTTCTGTCGTCGGGTGGGAAACGATCTGCAGGAGATTCAGGGAGAGCTGACCAAGCTTTTCTCCTACATGGGGGAACGCAAGTTGGCCGACGTCGAGGATGTTCGGGCGATTGTTTCCGATACCCGGATCGACAGCGTTTTTGCCCTAAACGATGCCCTGGGCGGTCGGCGACATGGAGAGGCGCAACGTCTGCTGGGCCGGATTCTTGACGATGGCTCGCCTCCGCTCATGGTGCTGACCATGGTCGTCCGACACTTTCGTCAATTATGGAAATGCCGTGAATCTCAAGAGCAGGGGGGAGGGGAGCGGGACCTGCCTAAGCTGCTGGGGGTTGCGCCATTTTTCATTAAGGGGTTGCTTGAGCAGTCCCGGGGATTTTCGTCTTTCCGTTATCGGGAGCTGTTCGATTTCTTTCTGGAAACCGATCTCGCGCTGAAGTCCAGCGGCGCCCATCCGCACGCGCTTTTGGGCGCGTTGGTGACGGAAATTACCCGGAACGGCGGCAAATAAAAAAGGAGGCTTTAAGAGCCTCCTTTTTTTCGGTGTATGGTGAATGACCCTAGAGGGCGTTGACCAGTTTAGCCAGACGGGAAATCTTGCGGCTGGCGGTCGCTTTGTGGATGATCCCCTTGCTGGCGGCCTTGTCGATATAGGGCATGGCCTTTTCCATGGCCACCTTGGCGGCTTCGGCATCGCCGGCAGCGACGGCTTCGCGAACCTGCTTGACATAGGTGCGCATGGTCGAACGGATGTGAGTGTTGCGGGCATTGCGAACCGTGTTCTGCTTATTTCTCTTCAGTGCGGATTTGTGGTTGGCCAAGGTCCTATCCTCCGGTGGGTGTGATTAATTTTTACGTGACGGCAGCTTTATAGCACCACATTAACCGTCCGTCAAGTTAAAAACTCTCCAATTTGTAAAGAATAGCTCTTTAACATCAGTAGGTTAAGATATTAATCAGCTGAATTAATATAAAATAATACAAATTTGGCCTAGTTGTGAATCCCCCTGGCGGACGGCGGCGATATTTCCCCCGTGGTTTTTCCCCTTGGGGCTGGTTGTCTTGACTCCGGAGTTTGCATGTCGGAAAGAAAAAACATCACCCGGGCCGCAGGGGTTCTGGGCCTGGCTACCGGGTTGAGTCGCATCGCCGGGCTGATTCGCGATATGGTGGTCGCGGCGCTCTTCGGGGCCGGATTCGGGACGGATGCCTTTTTTGTCGCCTTCACCATCCCCAACCTGCTTCGACGGTTTTTCGCCGAGGGTTCGCTGACCGCCGCCTTCGTCCCGACCTTTTCGAAGGTCTATCACCAAGAGGGAAGGCAGCAGGCCCAGGAAATCGTCAATATCTGCATGACCCTGCTGGTTCTGGTCATGGCCGGCGTCACTCTGCTCGGGGTCTGGGGGTCTCCCTGGCTGGTCGAACTCGTCGGTCACGGCTTCGGTGCCGTTGAAGGAAAACTCGAACTGACCGATTTTCTCAACCGGATCATGTTCCCGTATATCTTCTTTGTCAGCCTGCTGGCGCTGCTGACGGGAGTCCTCAATGTCATGGGGCACTATTTTGTTCCCGCCGTGTCGCCGTTACTGCTCAATCTCAGCATGATTCTCTGCGCTCTCTGGCTGCACACCCGTTTCGACGTGGGAATTACCGCCCTGGCCGTCGGGGTCGTGGTCGGCGGTGTTCTGCAACTGCTCATCCAGGTGCCGGTGGCGCATCGCCTCGGTATCCGTCTGCGCCCCGATTTTCGCTTTCGTCATCCCCGGGTCCGGCGAATTGCCTGGCTGATGCTGCCCGGCCTGGTCGGCGTCGCCATCTATCAGATCAACGTGGTGGTTTCCCGGCTGCTGGCATCGTTTTTGCCCGAGGGGAGCGTTTCTTTTCTCTATTACGGTCAGAGGCTTTTTGAGTTTCCCCAGGGAATTTTCATCGTTTCCCTGGCCCAGGCGGTTCTTCCCGCCATGAGTCGCCAGATGGGAAGCCATGATGATGAGGGTTTTCGCGAGTCTTTGCAGTACGCCCTGGTCCTGATCGCTCTTATCACCGTTCCCGCCTCGGTGGGTCTGTTTCTTTGTGCCGAACCGATTTTCAGTCTTTTCTTTATGCAGGGGGCCTTTCTCGCGGAGGACGTGCGCCAGACCGCCCTGACTCTGGCTGCCTATGCACCCGGACTCTTCTTTGTCGGCGTCAGCCGCGTCATCGTCCCGGCCTTCTATGCCCGGCAGGACACCCGCACTCCGGTGTGGATTTCCTTCTGGACCCTGCTGGCGAATCTCGCCCTGGGGTTGTTGCTCATGCGTCCCTTCGGCCATGTCGGCCTGGCCGCGGCGCTGACTCTCTCCTCGGTCTTCAACAGCTGCGTCCTGCTCTGGGCCTTGCATGGCAAGATGGGACGGCTCGGGCTCGCTTCCGTCGTTTCCGCGCTGGTTCGCATCTTGCCCGCCGCCGCCATCATGGGCGTTGTTGTCTGGGCGCTGCTGCGCCTCGTGCCCTGGCTCGAACCCGGGCGGATCTGGCTGAAGGGGAGCGTGCTCGGCGGTACGATTGCTGTCGGTTGTCTGATCTTCACTCTCGGCTGCACGCTCTTGCGGGTGCCATACACCGAGCAAGCCCTGAGTCTGATTAAACGAAAGGTGCTGAAACGATGAAGAATCCCACGTGCGAGATTCAGGGGTTGTCGACTCCCGTCGGCTTTATCGCCGTCGTTGTCGCTGACGGCGTGATTCGGGAGGTTCTGCTGGCACCGGACGAAGTCAGGGCTCGCGAAGAGGTATGGCAAAAATACCCGCGCCATGTCTGGATGGATGAAGGACCGGCGTGCACCCAGCTGCGGGAATTTTTTCATGGCGAGCGCAGGGTATTTGATCTTCCTCTGGACTGGTCCCGTTTCACCCCCTTCGCCGCCGCCATCCTGCGCGAGTTGGCCAAGGTTCCCCTGGGTTCGACCCTGACCTATGGCGAACTTGCTCAGTGCGCCGGCTATCCCGGGCGCGCCCGAGCGGTGGGGCGGGTCATGGCCGGCAATCCCTATCCCATCCTACTTCCCTGTCATCGGGTTGTCGGCCGCAACGGTCGCTTGACCGGCTACTCCGGCGGGGAGGGGATAGCGACCAAGTCACGGCTTCTCGAGTTCGAGGCCTCCGTCGATAAAAATCCGCATTTGTTAAGGAAAATCCCTTGACAGGGGTAAGTCGCCTTTGCTAGATATACGTCGTTTCGGTTGTAGGCACGTAGCTCAGTGGGAGAGCACTACCTTGACACGGTAGGGGTCGGCGGTTCAATCCCGCCCGTGCCTACCAAAACCGGCAACCGAACCGATCATGGACGAGGCATCCCCGGATGCCTCTTTTCATTCCTGGAGTAACCGATGAGTCAGGTGCGAATCGAGCTGCCCGACGGTTCCAAAAAAGAATTTTCCGCCGGAAGCACCCCCTTGGATGTCGCCCGGTCGATCGGCGAAGGCCTGGCTCGCCAGGCGGTGGCCGCTCTGGTCGACGGTAATCTGGTGGATTTGAACATCCCCCTCGGCAACGATGCCCGGGTCGAGCTGATCACCCTGAATACTCCGGAAGGGTTGGACATCTACCGCCACACCACCGCGCACCTGATGGCCCATGCGGTGAAATCCCTTTTTGGCGACGATGTCCAGGTCACCATCGGCCCGTCCATCGAAAACGGTTTTTACTACGACTTCTACAGCACCAAACAAGCCTTCGCGCCGGAAATGTTCGAGGCCATCGAAAAGAAGATGGAAGAACTGGCGGCGGCCGATCTCCCCATCCTTCGTGAAGAACTTCCCCGGGATGAGGCCATCGCTCTCTTTCGAGGCCTGGGCGAAAACTACAAGGTCGAACTGATCGAAGATCTGCCGGACGGCGTGGTTTCCCTCTACCGTCAGGGGGATTTTGTCGATCTCTGCCGGGGGCCGCATCTGCCCTCCACCAAATTCATCAAGGCCTTCAAGCTGACCGGCGTGGCCGGAGCCTACTGGCGCGGCAGTGAGAAGAACGCCATGCTGCAGCGTATCTACGCCACCGCCTTTCCCGACAAAAAGGAACTGAAAACCTACTTGGCCCGGCTTGAGGAAGCCCGCAAGCGCGACCACCGCAAACTCGGCAAGGAGCTCGATCTCTTTTCCTTCAGTGAGGAGGCCGGCGCCGGTCTGGTGATCTGGCATCCGAAAGGCGCCCTGCTGCGGACCCTGATCGAGGATTTCGAACGGCGCGAGCACCTGCGTCGCGGTTACGACATCGTCATGGGCCCGCAGATCCTCCGTACCGAACTCTGGAAAACTTCCGGTCATTACGAAAATTACCGTGAGAACATGTACTTCACCGAGATCGACGAGCAGAGCTACGGCGTTAAGCCGATGAACTGCCTGGCGCACATGCTCATCTATAAGTCGAAGATGCGCTCCTATCGCGATCTGCCTCTGCGTTACTTCGAGCTGGGTACGGTGCATCGCCACGAGAAGTCCGGGGTGTTGCACGGCCTTCTGCGGGTGCGCGGCTTCACCCAGGACGATGCCCATATCCTCTGTACCCCGGAACAGCTCGATGCCGAGATCAAGGTGGTGATCAAAGATCGGAAGAGCGTCGTGTAGGGAAAGAGTGTAGATCTCGGTGGT
>CALJLX010000657.1 GCA_937982495.1 uncultured Desulfuromonas sp. | reverse complement strand
CGTTCTACAACGCCTACTACCGCCCCCGGGGCTACCGTTTCGCCGACGTCATGGAGTCGATCCGCCGGGCCAAGCAAGCTGGGATGTTCACCATGCTCAACTATCTCGTCTTTCCCGGGCTTACCGACCGCGCCGACGAGATCGAGGCGCTCTTGCGCCTGCTGGAGGAGACCGAAGTCGATCTCATCCAGCTGCGCAAACTGTGCATCGATCCCACGATGTATCTCGACGCCATGGGGGTGACGGATGAAGGGCTCGGCATGAAGACGATGATGGATCGGGTCAAGGCCGCCGTCCCCCGCCTCCAGTACGGCTATTTCAACCGCACCCGGGAGGCCTTTTATCCCCCGGGCTATGAAACCGACTGGCCGCTTTTCGACTGAGCCGCGCCGATGCGTCCTTATCGCCCCCACTCTTTTTCGCGCCTCGTTCTCATCGGTTTCGCCCTCGTCTGTCTGCCGCTGCTGGCCTCCCTGGTTCGTGCCCAGTGGTCGCTCGATCGCCTGGCCGGGGAGAGCGGCGCGGTGGTCGACCGTTCGGTGAAGGCGACCGAGGCAAGCCGCCTTCTGGTCGACGATCTCATCGCCCTGGAGCGCCAGGCCCGCCAGCATGAGGTGTTGGGCGAAAACCGACTGCTGGCGGAGATGGAAGAGCGTCACGGCGAAATCCAGAAAAGCCTCGCTCGTCTGTTGCAACTGGATCTGGCGTCCCCTTTGTCCGAAAAAGTGCGTCAGGTGCGGGATGAGGAGGCGACGATTTTCGCCGTACTGCAAGACGCGCCGCGCCGGTCGTCGGCACGGGCGGCGGCTCTCGGTGGCTTTGCCGGCCTGAACGAACTGGCCAATGCCATCGCCACCCAGAGCAACGCCCTGATTTACGACGAAGTGCGGCGAATTCAACAGACCACCACCGCGACCCGGCATCAGCTGGTGTGGCAGGTGGTCATGCTGATCCCGGTGTCGATCTTTCTGGTGGTCATGTTTGTGCTCCTGATCACCCGGCCGATCAGGCAGGTGGTGGGGGCCATCAATCGTTTGGGCGAGGGGGATTTTCTCACCCCGGTGAAAGTCGGCGGCAGCCGCGACCTGGCCTTTCTCGGGGAGCGTCTCGACTGGATGCGCGGCCAGTTGGCCGATGTGGAACGCTCCAAGGCGAGTTTCGTCGCCCAGATCAGTCACGAGCTCAAGACCCCGCTGGCCTCGATCCGCGAGGGTAGCGAGTTGCTCAACGACAAGGTGATGGGGGATCTGAACGGCCCCCAGCGCGAGATCGTGGAGATTCTCTGCAAGAGCAGCCGCGATCTGCAGAAGCTTATCGAAAACCTGCTGGGTTTCAGTCGTTTCCAGGCGGAAGGCGGAGCCCCTCCGGAGCTTGCGCCGGTGGCGGCGGCGGCGCTGGTGAAGGAGGTTTTAGCCGATCACCGACCGTCCATCATGAAAAAAAAGCTGCATTGCAAGCTTCGGCTCGAAACACCGACGGTGCCGGCCGATCCCGCCCGCTTCCGTATCCTCATCGACAATCTGCTCTCCAACGCGATCAAGTTCACGCCGGAGGGGGGGAGCATCTCCATTGTCGACAAGTGCGATGGGGAGGACTGGGTTTTCGAGGTGCGCGATTCCGGGCCGGGGATACCCCCGGGGGATCGGGAGCGGGTCTTTCAGCCTTTTTTCCAGGGGCCTTCGCCCAATGCCATGCATGTCAAGGGAACCGGCCTCGGTCTGTCCATCGCCCGGGAGATCGCCCGCGCCCACGGCGGGGAACTGAGTGTGCCGGAAGGGGCGGGTGGACGCATTCGCCTGACTTTGCCCCTGAACCGGAATCCGGAGGAGATATGAATCGTTGGTTTATGCTGATGCTGTTGGGCGGATTGTTCCTCGCCTTGGGCGGCTGCGGGCGCGTGCGCCTGATTCCCGTGGAGGAGCCCGGCTGGAAGGCGGTCCGCGAAGAGGAGACGCAAAGCCCGGAGGTGAAACCGAAGGTGGAAAAACCGCGCCCGGTTTTCGAGCCCCTGACCTATCTCGACATTCTGCGACGCATGAGCGACGCGCAGCGCGCCAAAGAGTACGATATAGTTAATAAGCGCTTCGCCCGCAGCTCCGGAGAAGATGACCGCTGGCGGCTGATTTTTCTCTCGCTCTGGCCGGACCAGCCCTTTTCCGACCGGCGGCAGGCGCGGCAATGGCTTGCCGGGCGCGACGATCGGGCGAACGATCCCCGGCGCGGCCTGGCCTTGATGCTGGAGGGGATGTTGAAGGGGGATGAGGAGTGCGCCCGGAAACTCGCCGCTGAGAAGACCCGGGCGGAAACATTGCACCGCCAGCTGGAGGAACTGAAGAAGATCGAAACCATTCTTGGCGAACGGGAGAAACTGCGCCCCGCCGACCGGTGAGGAACCATGAACGCTCAAGCCCGATGCATACTGCTGGTGGACGACGATACCGATCTGTTGCGTCTGCTCTCCATGCGCCTTTCCGCCGCTGGCTATGCCGTGACCCAGGTCGAAAGCGCCGAGCAGGCCATGGCTCGCTTCCCGGTGTTGCGCCCTGATCTGGTCGTCACCGACCTGCGCATGGCCGGCATGGACGGCCTCGGCCTCTTCGAGGAAATCCGCAAGATTAACGCCTCGGTGCCGGTCATCATCCTCACCGCCCACGGTTCCATCGCCGAGGCGGTGGAAGCCACCCGGCGCGGGGTCTTTTCCTTTCTGACCAAGCCTGTGGACAGCCGCGCCCTGCTGGAGGAGGTGCGCAAAGCCCTGAATCTAAGCGGCGCCCAGCCGGGGGTCGCCCCCACCGGCAAGGAGGCCGCCTGGCGGCGGGAGATCATCACCTGCAGTCCACTGATGGAGGATCTGCTCGGGCGGCTTAAGCTGGTGGCGGAGAGCGAATCAAGCATCCTGCTCCTCGGCGAAAGCGGCACCGGCAAGGAACTGCTGGCCCGAGCCATTCATCAGGCCAGCCCCCGCGCCGCCGGCCCCTTCGTGGCGGTGAACTGCGGCTCGATTCCCGAAGCTCTGCTCGAATCGGAACTCTTCGGTCATACCAAGGGCGCCTTTACCGGGGCGACCCAGGACTACGTCGGTCTCTTCAAATCGGCCAACGGCGGCACCTTGCTCCTCGATGAAATCGGCGACATGCCCCTGGCGCTGCAAGTCAAGCTGCTGCGCGTCATCCAGGAAAAACAGGTGCGCTCCGTCGGCTCGACCCGGGTCGAACCGGTGGATGTACGCATCGTCTCGGCAACCCACCGCGATCTGGAAGCGGCGGTAGCCTCGGGACAGTTCCGTCAGGATCTCTATTACCGGCTCAACGTCGTTTGCCTCGAAGTGCCGAACCTGGCCCGGCGCCGCGAGGATATTCCCCTGCTGGCCGAACATTTCCGCAAGATCCTCGCGGTCCGCTCGGGCAAGAAACTCACCGGTTTCGCCCCCGAGGCCATGGAGATGCTGCTCAACGCCTCTTGGCCCGGCAACATTCGGCAACTGATCAACGTCGTCGAGCAGGCGGTGGCTCTGTCGACCACTCCGGTGATTTCCGCCGATCTTCTGCAGGCGGCCCTGCGCGTGAGTCCGGAAAAATTCCCCACCCTGGCCGAGGCCCGACGCAAGTTCGAGCAGGACTATCTGGTGCGCCTGATGCAGATGACCCGTGGCAACGTCTCCCAGGCGGCGCGCATCGCCGACCGTAACCGCACCGATTTTTACAAGCTTCTGCAACGTCATCACATCGTTCCCCAGCTTTTCAAGCCCGAATAGTCTTTTGTCTTGTCGGCAATATGCGACAGGGCGGCCCCCCCTTCCCTCCATCGTTTTTTCCCGGTGGAACTCTTTGTTCCGGGTAAATTACGCCCCTGTCGCACATCTGCGACATTTTCCTCCAAGAATGGTCCTTGAGTTTCCATTCCGGTTCTCACTTTCCATCATAACCTGCCGGTATCGCTTGGCTTCATCAGCTTGGCCCGAGCCTTGCTGAAGTGTGGGGTGGCGTTGATTTCCCGCCGATGCCATTTTTTTCAAGGAGAGAATTTGATGCAATACAACCTGCTGCGTCCGCTGCTCATTCTCGGCTGTGGACTGTGCATGGCCTTGGTCGCTTATGTGGGGCAGGCGGGCAACGGCCCGGGGCGTTTTTCCCTGATAAGCGAACGAAGCGGGGGCGTTTCCATCCGCCGGCATCTGGTGGAGCCCTGGCGTCTCGATTATCGGTTGGTCACCCCGCCGCCGGTGGAGGACGTGACCGGCGAAGAACAGGAACGCTATCCCGAACTGGTCCTCTATCTCGACGGCCCCGATTTTTTTGTCGGGGAGAATATCGAGGTCTTCTTCCGCGTCCTCGGACCGCGCGGGAACGAAATCCGCGCCCTGGGTCTCTCCCTTTTGGGCGGGTACGGTGCGAATCTCTTTCTCGAAAATTCCGGCACCTATAAGATCAGCGTACGCGTTGAAAGTCCCTTGGGCGGTTTTTCCGACAGCTTCGATTATCGCCGACCCTGAACAGGAAAGCGCCCCCCCTGCAATTCCGCCTTTGCCGAGATGCCCGCTCGGGAGTAAACTGTGCGAAAAGATTCCGCGAAAGACGGCGGCATTCGTTTTCTGGACATTCACTCGACGCGGGAGGGTTGAAATATGGGCAAACATCTGGTGCTGGTCGGAGGGGGCCACGCCCATCTGCCGGTATTGCGGCAACTGGGCAAGATGCTCGGTCTCGGCCATCGGGTGACGCTGGTGACGCCCGACGAGAACCACTATTATTCCGGCATGGGGCCGGGCATGCTGGCGGGCATCTATACCCCCGAGCAGGGCTCTTTTGCCGTCGCGCGCATGGCCGAAAGGGCGGGGGCCGCCGTGGCGCTGGCGGTGGCGACGGGGCTCGATGCCGAGGCGCACACCCTGTATCTCTCCGACGGCTCGGCCCTTGCCTATGACCTGATTTCCTTCAATCTCGGTAGTCGGGTGGCGACCGATCTGCCCGACGACGGCAGCTGCCCGGTGCTGCCGGTGAAACCGATCCAACGCCTGCTGGAGGCGCGAAAACAGCTGCTGGCGATGCTGCCCGAGGGGCGCAAAAATCTCGTAGTGGTCGGCGGCGGCGCTTCCGGGGTCGAGCTTTGCGGCGCCCTCTGGCGTTTGTTGCGGGATGCCCGGGGGCACGGGGAGATCACCCTGGTCGGCGGCAGGCGCCTGCTCGCCGATTTTCCCGAGCGGGCCCGAGAACTGGCCCTGGCTTCGCTGGCGGAGCGAGGTATCCGCATTCTCGAAGGGGTGCGGGCGCAACGGGTGGCGGATCAGCATGTTCTGCTCGATGATGGCGACGAACTCCCGGCCGACCTGGTGCTGCTGGCTGGGGGCATCGCTCCGCCCTCCCTCTTCGTCGAATCGGGGTTGGCGGTGGGTGACGATGGCGGATTGCTGGTGGACGACACTCTGCGCAGCCTGAGCTATCCCGAAATATTCGGTGGCGGCGATTGCATCAGCCTGCACCATAATCCGTTGCCCAAGGTTGGTGTCCACGCCGTGCGCCAGGGGCCGATCCTCGCCGAAAACCTGCTCGCCGCGCTGGAGGATGAGCCCTTCGAACAGTTCGTGCCGCAGCGCATGTTTCTGCGCATTCTCAATCTGGGTGATGGCCGGGGCTTGCTGCAACGGGGGGAACTGGTGCTGAAGGGGCGCTGGGCTTTTCTGCTCAAGGACTGGATCGACCGGCGCTTCATGGCCCGGTATCAAGGGTGACGAGTGACAAGAGTCAGGCGGGGAGGGTGCGGGCGTGGGCCACGGCCTGGGGCAGGAATTCGTTGAAATCCCCTTCGAGTTCCCGGTAGTGGCGGCGTAGTTCCATTATTCCTCCGGCCAGCGGGGTGGGGCGGGAGAGACGTCCGGCCAGGCGTTGCAACACGATCTCCACCGTTTCCGGGTCGCGGTACGATTCGAGCCAACGCCCGGCGATCATGCGCGGGGCGACGCGTTGCAGTCCCGGGGGGAGAAGGTCGTGGTGCTTTTCGAGGATCCGGTAGAAGCGCCGGGCGAACAGTTCCAGGGGGATGTCGGCGTGACGGTGCCAGTTTCGGGCGAGGAAGTGATCGTAAAAGACATCGACGAGGATGGAACGGCAGTGACGGTAGGAGGGGTCGATGCGCCGCAGGCTCCGGCGGGCGACGGCATTGCCCTGGGCGAAGCTGTCGATGCCCCGGTGGCGCTCGATGCCGCGCCGGATCGCTTCCGGCCAACGGTCATCGAGACGCCCCTTGACGAAATCCCCCAGCATGCCGCCGAGCAGACTCGCTTCCGTCGGCTCGGCGAGATAGAGGTGAAACAGGTAGTTCAAAAAATCGACTCTCTTTATTGCCAAATGTAGGGGCGGAGCCGTCTCCGCCCTCACTCCATGGCCAGTTGCAGTTTCTCCGCCTGCTCGGCCAGGCGCCGGCAGACTTCGGGTTTCTCCCGGTGCAGATCCCGCGCGCCGTGGTAGAAGCGCAGTGCTTCCAGGCGTCGTTCGTCGCCGTATTTGCCGATGATTTCCGCGAAAAACCAGCCGTCCTCCTCTTCCTTGGCCATCAATTCCCGGTAGCGCTCCAGGGCTTTCTCGGTGTCGCCACGCATGACGTACAACTTGGCCATGCCCAGCAGGCTGAACTTGTCGTAGCCGCGCGCCAGATTCTCAAGATAAAGCTTTTCCGCTTTCTCGATGTCGCCGGTGTTACGGTAGGCATCGGCGAGGCGGGTGAGCATGTTGACGGTCCCCCGGTCCCGTTCGAGAATCCGTTCCCAGAATTCGATGGCCCGTTCAAATTCCCGCCGCCAACGGTAATAATTGCCCATTCCGTAAAGGGCGTAAGAGTTGTAGCTCTCTATCGCCAGGGTCTTTTCGTAATACTCCCGAGCTTTTTCCTGCTCCCCCCGATGCCAGTGGAGATTGCCGACGATGGTCAGGATGTTGATCATCCGCGGGCTTTTGGCCAGAACTTTTTCGTAGTGGCGGATGGCCTGCTCGTCCTCTCCCATCTTCTGATAGAGATCGGCCAGGCCCATCAGCGCGTAACGATCTTCCCGGTCGATGCCCAGAGCCTGCCGATAGCATTCCTCGGCGCGCCGGTGGTCGCCGATGGTCTTGTGGGCGTCGGCGATACGGGTCATGACGAAGATGTCCCGGGGCCGGAAACGAATGTAGCGCTCCCACAGCTCCAGGGCCTTGTCCGCTTGCCGCTGGCCGCGGTAGGTATCGCCCAATCCGCGCAGGGCGAAGAGGTTGTTCGGATCGTTGTCGAGGACTTCCCGGTAGCAGCGTTCGGCGGCGGGAAAATTCTTCAGCGAGCGCAAGGCATCGCCGAATCCGGTGAGAATATAAGGATTATGCGGTTCCAACGTGAGCGCCTCTTCGAACAGGGCGCAGGCTTCGCGGAAACGTTTCTCCTTGAGCAGTCGGTGTCCCTCCTTGGACAGTTCGATAACCTTGCCGTGGGGGGCTGGGGTTGCTTCCCGGGGGGATTCCATATCCATGATTTCATTACCTTGTTGGTCAGTTGCCTGGTTTCCGCCGATAACCGGCGCCAGGGCGGATGGAGGGGGGATGACAATGTTTTTTCAGGTTTGCAGAATCTTGTGTTTGAGGATGAGAATCTCGAAGGCCATGATCGCCTTGGCCGCCAGGCGCTGCAGTTCGGGAAGCTCATCGCCCAGGGACTGGTCGTCGCTGTCCACATAGATAATGCCGACGACGCGGCCCATCATGACCAGCGGCACCAGGAGTACGGTTTTCGGAACGCGCCCGCCGAACTCCTGCAGCATCATCGAGTTGAAGGGGGAGCGGGGAACCGGGCCGAGATAGTAACCGGCGGTCCGCGCCACGGTCTTGAGCACCGAGGACTCGTCCAGGGGAATCTGCAGCTGGGCGAAGGCCGGCACCGGCTGTTTGTCGAGCATCGCCTTCCAGCCCATGGCCAGATCTCCTCGCACCAGGAACATCGCTCCACAGTGGAGTTTCTGTCCGAGATAGCGGACGATGGCGTCGGCGATATGGTCCCGCTCCGACGCCTCGGCCAGCTCCCGGGAAAGCTCGTCGATGGTGTGTTCCTTGACGAATTCGGCGTGCAGCTCCGGTTCCAGCGGCAAGGAGGGCTCGCCGGCTACCTGCTCCTCGATCTCCTCGAACCAGAGATCGTCCGAAACCGGTTCCGGGGCCTTGGGCGGTTCGGGAAGGCGCTCTTCGCGCAGCAGCGGGGTATTGATATAACGCAACTTGCGCTCGATCTGATAGTACTTTTCCAGGGCCAACACGATGCGCACTTCGGGGACGACGACGGGTCGGATGACGAAGCCGGTGCGAAAGGCGACTTCGTCGATGGCCTTGAGGTCCGAGGGATCGACCATGCCCAGGGACAGGCGCCTTCCTTCCATGCGCAGGGGGATGATCTGATAGCGGGCCGCGTCTTCCGGGGAGATCGATTCGATGACATCCCGGGGGATGTTCATCAACAGGCCCGGGGGATCGAGAAAGGGAACCCCCAGCTTTTTGCTGAGAATGCGGGCGATGTCCCCTTCTTCGAGCAGGCCCATCTCGATGAGGTTGGTGCCGAGACGGCCGCCGAAAATGACCTGACACTTGAGGGCTTCCTCAAGCTGGGCCAGGGTGATGAGTTTTTCCCGTACCAGCAGTTCGCCAATTCTGATGGCCATGGCAGTCTTTCCCGTGGGGCACGGATAAGGGGATCGCGGGAGGAGGGAACGAGCTGGCCCGATCGCCGAGCCCGCGTCTCGATTGCGCGCCGATTCAGTTACTTGCAATTTTGCAAGTCTACGATTAATGACCTGTAAAATCAAGGATTGAGTCGCAATCGGGTGCATTCCGTCGCTGGTGTAAAGCTTGGCTTGCCCAAAGCGCCGTGCTATTCTCGACCTTCCGATTTTCATTCCCGAAGGAAGGCCATCCATGATCAATCGAGAACGACTTTGTGAAGAATTCGCCCGTCAGGCGGCCATCGCCAGCCCCTCCCGCCGGGAAGGGGAAATTTCCCGCTATCTGACCCGGCGCTTCCAGGAACTGGGCGGCACGGTGACGATGGACGGCGCCGGCGCCGCCGCCGGCAGCGAAAGCGGTAACCTGATCGTTCAATTCCCGGCGCGCGGCAAGGAGAGCGCGCCGCTCATGCTCTCGGTGCATATGGATACCGTCGAGCCCGCCGAGGGCGTGATGCCGATCCTTGCCGACGGCATCTTCACCAGCGCCGGCGAAACCATTCTCGGCGCCGACGACAAGGCGGGGATCGCCGAGATCATCGAGGCCCTCGAAGTCATCCGCGAACGGAACATCCCCCATGGCCCCCTCGAAGTGGTGGTGACCATCTGCGAAGAGATCGGCCTGGTCGGCGCCAAGCTGCTCGACTATTCGCTGGTCCGCTCCCGCCGCGCCCTTGCCCTCGACACCAGCGGCGTCGACCGCCTCATCCGCAAGGCCCCCTGCGCCAACAAGCTGCGCTTCGAGATCCTCGGCCGCGAGGCCCACGCCGGCATCGCCCCCGAGCAGGGGCTGTCGGCCATCGCCATCGCCGGAAAAGCCGTCGCCGAGATGAAACTGGGGCGCATCGACGACGAAACCACCGCCAATCTCGGCACCATCGAAGGGGGACAGGCGACCAACATCGTTCCCAACCGGGTGGTGATCGAAGGGGAGGTGCGCAGTCACGACGTCGACAAGCTCACCCGCCAGACCGAGCACATGGTCGGCTGCTTCCAGCGCGCCGCCCTGAACGCCTCCGTTGCCATCGACGGCAAGGTCGTCCACGGCGCGGTCAAGGTCGAGGTCATCGGCGACTATCCGCTGATGCAGGTCGCCGAGGACGCCGCTATCGTCCGACTGGTGCGCGAGGCCGGCGCCGCCCTTGGCCGGACCATCGCCGTCGAGGCCGCCGGCGGCGGTTCCGACGCCAACATCTTCAACGGACACGGCATCGAAACAGTCATCCTCGGCACCGGCATGGACCGCGTCCACACCGTCGACGAACAGGTCAAGGTCGCGGATATGGAACGGGTCGCCGAACTGCTGGTGGAGATTATCCGGCGGGCGTGAGGGGGCCAGATGGAAGGAGTTTTTTCGGGTATGGATTGAGCCTGCGTTCCACCGGTCCTGTCCGGGACACGCCGGGTTGTAATTTTCGAAGAATCGGGAGCCGCTTTTCCCCCGCGAAGGAAATGCGCCGGACGTTCCTTTGTAGAGCGTCCGGCGCATGTAGGTATTTGACGTTGCGAGGTCGATCTCCCGTTCAGTATCGGGCGAATTCCGCATCATCCAGGGAAATCATCGGTGTAGTCGGTGTTTCACCCCAGGGGGCCTTGACCCTCTGTTGTTTCTCCAAAGCAGACTTCGCCGGGCGCAGTGGCTGATCTATCCCTTGACCCTGCAAATGGAAGCGGCCGAGCATTTCCCTTAACTGCTGGGCCTGGGCCGAGAGTTCCTCGGC
>CALJLX010000656.1 GCA_937982495.1 uncultured Desulfuromonas sp. | reverse complement strand
GCCAGGGTGTGGCAGGCGATCAGCGGCAGCGCGCCGAGCAAGACCCCCACCCCGCCCGCCGTCGCCAGTTGGACCGGGGTGGCGTGTTCGGTGAGCAGGGTTTGGATCGAACGCAGGGGATGGAGGACGCTGACCTTGATTTCGCCGCCCGCGTCTGCGACCAGTTTGCGGTGCGGCCAGGGCAGGACCGAACGCAGGGTCAGATGGGTGTTGAGCAGCGTCAGCCGCAGGTTATCGCGAACGGCCTTGAAGTGGGAGACGCGCTCGCCGGGGGGGGGATAGTGAACGCTGATCGGCACCTCGCACAGTGGCACCCCGGCCCAGGCCCCCCGCACCAGCACCTCGATCTCGAAGGAATAGTGGCGCTGACGCAGTTTCAGCCCGGTGAGAACGTTCAGCGGATAGGCGCGAAAGCCGCTCTGGGTGTCGCTCAAGGTCTTTCCGGTCTGCAGGCGCAGCCAGAAGTTGGAGAACCTGCGGCCGAAGCGCGACGAGCCCGGCACGTTGGCGGCGGTGAAATCCCGGGCGCCGACGACAATGGCCATCGGCTCCGCCGCGACCGCCGCGGCAAACTTCGGGAAGTCGGCCGGGTCGTGCTGGCCGTCGGCATCAATGGTGACGATGTGACTCATCCCCAACCCCCGGGCCAGCCGCGCCGCCGTCATGATCGCCGTCCCTTTCCCCTGGTTCAGGGGATGGCTCGCCAGACGCACCGGCAGGCCGTGCAGGGTGTCGAGGGGACGGTCGCTGCTGCCGTCATCCACAACCAACACGTCGGGGTGCACCGCCAACGCCCGCTCCACCACCTGCCGCAGGGTCGCGGCGTGGTTGTAGACGGGGATGACGATGAGGATGCGCGGCGCCGTCATCGTCACGAATCCCCAAGCCGTCGGCTGTCGCGGGCGAAGCGCAGAAACGAGCCGGCATTGAGGGCGAAGCGGCGCCAGGAATCGGGGGATTTCCAGAGCATGGCGAGATAGCCGAGGAGCACCTGCGGGCGCTGGAAGTGGCTCTTGTAGTAAAGGGTGAAGAGTTCTTCCAAGCGCTCGCGGGTCATGCCGGTCGGGACGAACTGGAAGTGCATGCAGTCCATCTTCGCCCAATCCTCGTCGAAGGTGCCGAGTTCGCGGGCGTTTTCGTAGATCGGCGTGCCCGGAAAGGGGGTAAACTTGGAGAGGTTGAAGTCGTCGATGGGCAGGGAGAAGACGTAATCCATGCTCTTGCGGATGCTCGCCTCGCTCTCGCCGGGCAGGCCCATCATCAAGAGTCCCTTGACGCGAATGCCGGCCGCCTTGATCTGACGGATCTTCTCGGCGAGCATGGCCAGGTCGGGATTCTGCCGGTGTCTGGCCAGCAGCTCGGGGTCGCCGGTTTCGATGCCGAGGCTGGCCATCCAGCAGCCGGCGGCCTTCATCAGCCGCAGCAGTTCGGGATCGACGTGCTCGGCGCGCACCGCGCAGTTGTAGGTCAGCCCCAGCGGCTCATCGATGAGCTTCCGGCACAACGCCTCGACCCGTCCCCGGTTGAAGGTGAACTGGTCGTCGTAGAAGTTGACGTGGCGCACGCCGAAACGTTGGCGCAGATAGCGCAGGTGCCCGTAGAGGTAGTCGGCCGAATTGTAGCGGAAGGTGCGGCGGAAGACGCTGCGGTCGCAGTAGCTGCAGGCGTAGGGGCAGCCCCGGCTGGAGATGCAGCTGCTGTTGGGTGCCTTGGGGTAGTTGAAGATCGGCAGCTGGTAGGCCCGGGGGTAGCCAGCGAGCTTTTCGTAGGCGGGAAAGGGCAGGGAGTCAAGTTCCAGCCCCGGTTCCCGGTAGCCGGTGAAGCAGGGATCGTCACCGTCGCGGAAGACCAGCCCGGGGATCTCCTCCAGCTTCTCGCCGCCGGAGGCGAGGAGCGCGGCCAGGGTCTCTTCCCCCTCGCCGACCACAACCACGTCGACTTCCGGGAAGTCGGTCAGCACCCGCTCCTTCAACGCCGAGACGTGGGGGCCGCCGAAGACCGCGCGGATGCCGGGCAGCTCGGTCTTCGCCAGATTCGCCAGGCGGACGCCGTCGCGAAAGCTGGAGGTGGTGCAACTGAAACCGATCCAGCCCGGCCGCGTGCCGCGCAAAAGCTCACGGATACGGCTTTCCGCGTCGGGATGGGCGTGGCAGTCGAGCAGATCGACGGCGAAACCCTGCCGCTCCAGCCAGGCGGCGATACTCGCCAGTCCCAACGGGGGCATGATGTTGGCCAGCCGCGAAATGTCGCGCCCGGCCGCTGCCGCCTCGTAGCCGAGGGGATGCACCAGCAGGATGCGTTCAGCGGCGGCCATGCCCCCTCCGCGGCTTGTCGAAAGCGATCAGCTTGTCCCAGAGCAGCCCGCGAAAGCCGAAGTCCTGCATCACCTGCATGCGCTTCTGCCCCTCGGAGGGGGGGAAGATGCGGTCGCGGCGGCCGTGAAAAGCCTGTTCGATGGTCCCGTTCATCCCTTCCCGGTCGAGACCGGGGGCGTAGTAGTAGAGGGGATGAAGCAGCGACTGATCGGCCGTCACCAGCCCCTCGTGGATGGCGCGGGCGTGCAGCGGCGATTTGCTCAGCAGGCGGATGCCGGAAAAGGCGAAGACCACGGTCTGTTCCAGCCGCGCCAGATTGGCGAGGCCTTCGCGCACCGTCGCCGCGGTTTCGCCGGGACCGCCGAAGATGACAAAATGGGCGCAGGGGAGGCGTGCGGCGACGCAGGCGCGATTGACCGCCTCGACCTCGGCGAAGGTTAAACCCTTGCCAAGCCCAGCCAGGGTGGCGTCGCTGGCGGCGTCGGTCCCCAGTTCCAGGGCGTAAAGGCCGGACTCCTTGAGCAGGGCCAGTTCCGGTGAACCGAGCCCCTGGGGACGGAAGAAGGCGCTCCAACGCAACTGCACGCCGCGCCGCAGAATCTCCTCGGCCACCGTCAGGTAATGACCGGCCGGGTCGTTGAAGATGGAATCGGTGAAGAAGAGCTGGTCGATGCCGTGTTCCCGTTGCAGACGCTCGATGTCGTCGACCACCGCCTCAGGCGGACGGCAGCGAAAGACCTTGCCTTCGAGGCCGGGATAGGTGCAGTAGGCGCAGTGAAAGGGGCAGCCGCGCTTGGTTTGCAGATTGGCCATCCCCGAGCGTTCGCGGTAGAAGGCGACCAACTCCGGCACCAAGAGCGGCGCCGCCATCTCCGCTCCCGAGAGCCCGGCGCCCGGTTCGCTCGCCAGACGCGGCAGCGGCCGCCCAGCCGCCCAATCTTCCAGCAAGCCAACTAAGACCCGCTCCCCTTCGCCAACGACGCCACAGTCGGCGCCGAGGTAGTCGAGAATCGCCTCGGGCATGATCGAGAAGGCCGGGCCACCGACGATCAACGGCGCCTTCGTCGTCTCCCGCACCAGGGCCGTCAGCCTCCGGGTGCGGGCGAGATACCAGCCCTCCTCGCCATCGAAAGAGTCGACGTTGTCGATATTGCGCAGGGAAAGGCAGACGACCTCGGGGGCGAAATCCAGCAGGGCCGCGCGCAACGCCTCCTCGGACTGGTCGGCAGCGAGAAAATCGAACTGGCGCAGGGTATGGCCGACCCGGTCGAGCGCCCCGGCGATCACCGCCATGCCCAGGGGATAGACCGGATAGGGCTCGGTGACGACGTTGGCGGAGAGGAGGAAAACCCGGCTCATCCCTAGGCCTTGGCCCCCGGGAAGCCGCGCCGGACGCGCGGGTTGTAGCGGCGGTAGGTGCCGTCGTCCAGCTCCCGGCGCATCACGGTCTTGAACAGCTCCCCCATCCGCAGGGCATAGCCGCCGCCGGCGTAGAAGGTGTCCCAGGCGTAATAGAACATTTCCTGCAACTTCTCCGGCGACATCTGCTTCGGTTGGAAGACGACCTTGTCGGCACTGTAGTCGAGCCAGTTGTTGGAGAGGATGCGCCCTTCGCGCTCCAGTTGGGCGCGGATCGGCGAATGGGGGAAGGGGGTCATGATGGTGAATTCGGCGACGTCGAGCTCCACTTCCATGAGGAAATCGACCAGCCGCTTGATGGCGTCCTCGTCCTGGTCGTCGGTTCCGAGGATGATCGTCCCCTCGATGCCGATGCCATGCTCCTTGAGGCGGCGGATGCGGTCGCGGATGGTGTCCGAGGTGTCGAAGACCGCCTGATAGACGTACCAGGCGCCGGCGTCGGCGGCCAGTTTGAGGATTTCCGGATCGTCGAGGATCGGGTGGGAGACCCACTTCTTCTTCAGCGGGATCATCGCCGTGAACAGCTCTTTCAGCCACTGGCGGTCCTGGGCCAGGGAGTTGTCGACGATGAAGAGGCGGTTGTTCTCGATCGCCTCCATCTCGGCGATGACCTGCTCGACGGGGCGGGGGCGGAACTTTTTGCCGCCGAGGTAGCCGGTGCAGCAGGGGAAGCAGTCGAACTTGCAACCGCGTGAGGCGTGGACCAGATCGAGCATCTGCACACCCCGGTAGTTGTAGAGCTCGCGCTTGAGAATGGAACGACGGGCGCTGCCGACCAGGCGGATGTCGGGATGGTCGTGCATGTGGTCGTAGACCGGCTTCAGTCGCCCGGCTTTAAAGTCGTCGATGACCGCCGCCATGCGCCCTTCGGCCTCGCCGAGGAAAACGGAGTCGGCGTGAAGCGCGACCTCTTCGGCGTGCAACATCACGGCGATGCCGCCGAAGATCACCGTGCGCCCTTGCTCGCGAAAGCGGCGGGCGATCTCGAAGGCGCGGGGGAGCTGGCAGCTGAGCATCACCGACAGGGCGACCAGATCGGCGGGTACGGCGAAGTCGACGGCTTCCAGATTCTCGTCGACGAACTCGACCTCCACCCCGGGCGGCAGCGTCGCGGCGAAGACCACCGGCCCGTGCGGCGGCAGATGAAACTCGGTCTGCCGCTCCA
>CALJLX010000655.1 GCA_937982495.1 uncultured Desulfuromonas sp. | reverse complement strand
TGCGGAAGCAATGTAAAGCAGTCTTGACCATCGGTCAAGGCATTGGGCTGTCTGATAAATCATCTCGGATTGTAGATCTTGGGAGTAAGGCTCGGTCGGCCTTGCTCTCTCAGAATCCCTGCTATTTCATCCACCGCACCGCATAATCCCCGAACTCCCGCGCCTTCTCCGGCAACCGAGCGGCCACCGGATCTAGGATTTCCGCCACATCGTCCAGAGTCAACGGCGATACACCCACCTCCCCTTCATCCCACATCTGCTGAACGGAGCAGACGGCATACCCCTTAGCCATCAACTTCTCGGCCAGAAAGGCCTTCTCCCGGCCATTATCCCCGCGGATGTCCTTGGCCGCATGCAGCGCGCCAATAAGCGCGACCAATCTGCCCTCGCCCAGAAAGGGAGCCAGCTTCTCCGCCATCCAGGCATCCCGCTCGATGATCTCCGGTTCGCCGTCGATGGCGATGACCGTCAGGCATCTGCCGGCGAGCATAAACCGGCTCAACGCGGCCAGCATCTCCCGATAACCAACGTGGTCGATGACGGGAACCACGACGATCTCCGCGACCTCCGCCGTGCCGGACATCACCCTGTCGATTACCGATTGCTGCTCGGATCCGATCTCCAGAGCTATGGTCAGACAACCTCCCCCTTGAGTCGCCTCGTCTGCCAGTTCCGCGAGCAACCGGGTCGATTCCCCCCTACCGTGGGTTTCACCAAGGATGAGAATGTCTCTTCGGTCAATCAAGGGGAGCAGTTCCCTGGACACCTCCTTGTACTTTTCGTCGGCATGACTCCATCCCGGAATCAAAATCAGCAGAACCAAGATCAGCCTGAAAACATGGAGGGAAAACCTCATCACCGCCCCTTAATTGCTGATCGATTAGCCGATAAGCAAACTTTCCTATCTATTATCCTGCAAACCAAGCTCCACGCAGGGTTCACCCTGAACGGGGCTTTTGTTTTTTTCGGTAGACTCTTCCCTACCCGCCCAGCAGACGCGGGCCGTTGCCCAATTCTTGAATCATCCCGTGATTGCGGGAACAGATGTCCCGGAACTCGGGCGATATCCGCGCGTCGGCGGCGGCGGTCGCCCAGAAGCGAAGGGCGGCCTGGCGGGCGCTTTCCCACTGGCCGGCGACGGCGGCGTCGGGATGGGGCGGGGCGAAGGCGCGGGCGGGGACTTCCCCCTGGTGCGGGCGGTAGAGCATGGGCAGCACGTCGTAGGCGGGGGCGAGCGAGAAACGGGGCTTGCTGTCCGTTTCGACCAGGGAGATGTTGCCGAAGTGCTGGTCGGTGTTGGCGATCAGGGTGCTGAAGGCCGAGAACAGGCGAAGGGCGTCGGCGTCTTCCGCCGAGAGCATTCCCGATTTCTCCAGTCGGCCTGCCGCCGCCGGCCAGTTGTCCAGGTGGCCGAAAAACTCGTTATCCACCGCCGCCAGGGACACCAGCGGCAGCCGCCCGAACCGCCCCTGCCGGTCGAAACGGGTAACTTCGAGAAAGGTCCGCGAGATCGGAAGAGCACACGTCTGAACTCCAGTCACGAATCACCATCTC
>CALJLX010000654.1 GCA_937982495.1 uncultured Desulfuromonas sp. | reverse complement strand
CCACCGACGGCCGGGCGGCGGTGCAAAGCTCCACCGTCGGCGTCGATCCCGTGCAAGTGCTGGTCGGCGCGCCGCTGACGCATTCCAGGATCGTCGGCCGGGCGGCGGTGCAGATATCGACGGTCGGAGTCGCTCCGGTACAGATCACCGTGGGAGTCGATCCGGTGCAGATGACGGTCGGTGCGGAACCGCTACAGGGGGTGCCGGGCGCGCCCGCGACACAAATCAGCGGCGAGGCGCCGGTACAGGGAACCCCCGGGGAACCGGCCACGCAGGAAACCGGCGTCACCGTCACGGTGGCGCTGGCGCTCTTGGTCGGATCGGCGACGCTGGTCGCCCGCACCCGATAGGTTCCGGCGGTCGCGGGCGCGGTATAGAGACCGCTGGCGGAAACGGTGCCGCCGCCGCTTTCCTGCACCGACCAGGTGACCGCCGTATTGCTGGTGCCGGTCACGGTCGCGGTGAACTGACGGGTGTTGCCGGCGATGACGGAAGCGCTGGTCGGGCTGACGGCGACACTGACCGCCGTCACGGTCACGGTGGCGCTGGCGCTCTTGGTCGGATCGGCGACGCTGGTGGCGCGCACATGGAAGGTGCCGCCGGTCGCAGGCGCGGTGTAGAGGCCGGCGGTGGAAACCGTGCCGCCGCCGCTTTCCTGCACCGACCAGATGACCGCCGTGTTGCTCGTGCCGGTGACCGCCGCGGCGAACTGCTGCTGGGCGCCGGCGAGCAGGGCCGCCGTCAACGGGGCGACGGCGACGGCCACCGCGTCGGCGCGCTGCACGGTGATGACCACGGTATCGGGGGCGCTGCGCAGCCCGGCGCTGTCCTCGACCACCAGTTCGAGGACGTGGCGCCCGACGGGAAGAGTGACTTCGATGACCGGCTGATCGGTTTCAATGGGGAATCGGGTTGCCATAGCGGAAGCTCCTTTCTCATTTATAAAAACAGACTGAAGACTGAAGGCTGAAGAGAATCAGCTAAACAGGCGATTTTTACTCGGGGCGTTCGTCCCAGCGATAGCGGACGATGGTGCCGTCGCCGGAGGCCTGGGAGCCGGAGGCGTCGAGGGCTACCGGGCCTTCGTCGCCGGCGATGACGATGGTGCGGTCGGCGCCGGCGTTGCCGGTCGGGGCCGTGGCGCTCTCCCGCAGGGACCAGTGGTAGCGGCGGATGTCCCGCCCTTCAAAGGCCTGGGAGGCGCTGCCGTCGAGGGCCAAGGTGCCCTCGGCCCCGGTCGTGGTTATCGTCCGGTCGGCGCCGGCGTTCGCCACCGGTTCCTCGATCTCGACCATCGCCAGGCGATCGGCCGCCTCGGCCACTTCATCCTGGCGGGTCAGGGCCAGATCGAGATTCTCCTCGATCAAGGCGTCGAAGAGTCGGATCAGCGCACCCAACAGTTCCTCGTAGGCTTCCAGCGCCTCCAGTTCGGGATAGAGGGTTTCGAGCTCGTCCGCCAATACCTGCTCGACCCCGGCCAGCACCCGCAGCAGACCGAGCACCTGATCGGGACGCATGAACCCGATCCGGGCCAGCATTTGCAGGGTCAGGGCCGCATGGCGCACATCCCCGGAGAGCGGCGTGGGAAAGCGCGTCGCCAAGGCGGCGAAATCGCTCCATGTACGGTCCATGAGCTGATCGATGCGCGCCTGCAATTCGATGCTCAGGCTGGGACAGCACTCGGCCCCGCCGACGGCTCCGGCGTAGGGCACCCGCCGCCGGTCGATTTCGTTGCCCAGGGGCGCCTCCGGATCAGCCGCATCGCCGATGACCGTCACCCCCGGTTGCAGATCGATACGGGCCAACTCCAGGGTGGAGCGGTTGTCCGGCGGACTCTCGACAATGCGCAGTTCGGGCCGCTCGGTGATCCGCGTGTTGCCGCTGTAACCCGGCACCTGGACGTTTTCGACCCGGTCGGTTTCGACCTCGCGATAGGCCAGGGCGACATAGACCGGACGGGGCGCCGTCAGGCCCTCGGTCGGCACCGTCAACAGACGCGGCTGCCCGAGATAGATTTCGTTGCCCGCCCCGTCGATGGCCGCCCCCGGCAGCACCTCGACGGTCAGCCCCCCCGCCGCCCGCACCCGCAGGCCGTCGCCCACCCCGCGCATCACCCCCGGCCGGTGCAGCCCCCGGTTGTGCAATTTGAGCGCTTCCCGATGGTAGGCCTGCTCCGCCCGCCAGTCCTCGGCCGTGGTGAAAAAGCCGGTGAAATAATTCATCCGTTTGAATTCGCTGGATTCAGCCATGTTGACTCCTTTCCGACTTATCAGCCGACGACGGCATCGCTGCCGATCGTGGAACGAACTTCGATCTGCATCCTTTGCAGCGTTTCCTCCCGATAAACAGGGATCATCCGCAGGTAATAGAGGGTGTGGGCCGGTTTCTCCAGATCGATGATGGCCCGCACCTTGTCGACCTGAACCTCGTCGATCTTGTCCGCGTCGACGACCACGTCGACGATAAAGCGGTAGGGCAACTCCACCGAATCGATGAAGACCGTATCCCCGCGATATTCGGCTTCGACCGGATCTTCGCCGCCGACGGGAAGGCCGCTCATGCGGTAGGCCGTGGCCGTCAGGCCGTCGCGCCGGGTCACCCGGGCGGCGACGTGGGTGCGACGGCTGACGGCGGCCGCTTCCGGTTCCAGATAATCGAGGGTCACCGTATGGGCGACGGGATCGACATCGACCCGCCGCACCCGGTCGGCCCGGTAGTACCAGACCGTCGGCGGCGAGCCGTCCTCGGTGACGAGGTAATAATCGTAGACCTCTTCGGCCTGACGCTCGGCGGTGAAGGCGGCGAAAGCCGTATCGGGATCGAAACCGCCGATCATCGAAGCCGTGCCGATCTGCATCCCCGCCGGCCACCGGCATTCGTGGATGCGCGGGCGCTGGCCGGTGTAGATTTCGATGAAGCGGGTCAGGCCGCGCACCGTCCCCCGCCAGCGGTAGAGATCGAAAGCCTCGCGGATGTACCGGCGGCGACGCGCCTCGTCCCAGCCATCGTCGAGATCGAGGGCGAACCAGCCAGCCAACCAGGGGAGGAAATCGGTCGGCGTCCGGGCCGGGTCGAAAAAACCGTCGATGCGGTCGAGCAGCCGGGCGAAGCCGTCATGGGTCCGCCCCGCGCCGTCGCGCCAGCTTTCCAGCAGTACCGCCTCGAAGGGGCGCAGGAACTCGGCGAGATAGGGGCTTTCCCGATAGATGCCCGGCAACAATCGCAGCAGCCGGTTCGATGTCGCATCCGCCATAAAGAACTCCAAAAACAGTGACGAGTGACTGGTGACTAGTGATTGGTTAAAGCTTTTTTCTAATCACAAATCACGAATCACAGATAACTTCCGACTGCGCCGCCGTAAAGCGCACCAGGCTGTTGGGCGCAACCGGGACGACCTGAGTGCGCGGGCCGATGGCGCCCGCGTCGACCTGGAACAGGCAGAGATGTTTCACATGATCGACCCCCGCCACGCCTTCGAGGGCGGCGGCGACTTCGGAGAGATGCACGTCCTTGCCGAAAGTCCAGCCCGAGGTCGCGGAGCCGTCGCCGACCGGGGCGAAAAAGGTTTGCAGCCGGGCCAGGATCGCCGCCGTCACGTCCGTGGTCGCGCTGCCGGGAGCGCGAACCACCCGCGCCGAGACGGCCACCTCGACCCAGCCTGGCGGCGCCGCGTGCAGACGGCAGGTAAGCAAGCGCCGTTCATCGAGAAAGGCCAGGATCGACGTCAGCAAGGCGCTCAGGGTCGCCGGATCCGGGTTCGCGGCGCGGGGTACCACCACCAGGCTGACGTGACCGGGACGATCTTGCCCGCCGGGCGCGGCATCGAGATCCGTATCCGGCAGGCAACGCGCCCGCGCCACCCGGTCGGCAAAGGCCCGCGTCACCAGAAATTCGAAATCGTCGGCGGTCACCGCCCGCCAGGGGGTTTCGAGATCGGCCAGCACCAGCGCCCGCAGATCCTCGACCGAACGCGCCCGATCATTGGCCGCCTCGGCTTCCGGGCGCAGCAGCGCCAGCAGTTGCCGCAAGCTCGCCTCGGGGATGCGGTCGAGGCGATAGATCAGGGATTCCCCCAGCCAGGCCAGGAGTTCGAGCAGGGTGATCCCCGGATCGGAAGGGTTGTGGTCGGTCCATTCCGGACAATGGCAGGGAATCAGCGCCCGCAGCTCCTCGCTGAGGTCGTCGAAGCGGCGGTCGTCGAGTATCGGCAGGGGGATCGGCAT
>CALJLX010000653.1 GCA_937982495.1 uncultured Desulfuromonas sp. | reverse complement strand
CGGCGACCACCGAGATCTACCCTCTTTCCCTACACGACGCTCTTCCGATCTGTTACAACAGGACTACCGTGACCTGGCCGGGCAGTTCGACCGGTTGGTTTCGATCGAGATGATCGAAGCGGTCGGCCACCGCCACCTGCCGGTCTATTTCCGGGCTTGTTCCGATCGGCTGAAACCGGACGGGGCCGCCCTGATCCAGGCCATCACCATGCCCGATCACCACTATCGGCGCTACCTGAAGGCCCCGGACTTCATCAACCGCTACATCTTTCCCGGTAGTTGCTGCCCGTCGCTGCATGCCATCTCCGAGGCCGTGGCTCGAGATACGGACCTTCGCCTGACCCATCTGGAGGATATCTCGCCCCATTACGCCCGGACCCTGAGGGAATGGCGAAAAGCCTTCCATGCCAACCTAGAACAGGTCCGGGGGATGGGCTTCGACGAACGCTTCATCCGGATGTGGGAGTTTTATCTCTGCTACTGCGAGGGAGGTTTTGCGGAGCGCTTCACCGGCAACCTGCAACTGCTGTTCACCAAGCCGTTGTATCGCGGTGAGCCGTTGCCGTCGCCGTTGACAAGGAATGCACACCCATGAAACACTCCTTTCTCGCCCTTGCCCTGCTGCTGACGACCGCTTGCGGCGCCCCTTTGCCGCCGCTCAAGACGATGGACAAGGTCGACCTCCAGCGCTTCATGGGCTCCTGGTATGTGATTGTCGGCATTCCGACCTTCATCGAGACCGAGGCCTACAACGCTGTCGAGACCTATCGGCTTGATCCCGACGGCAGCATCGACACGGTCTTCACCTTCAACAAGGGGGGCTTCGACGGCCCGCGCAAACGCTACAACCCGCGCGGCTTCATCGTCGATACGGTCAATAATTCGACCTGGGGGATGCGGTTTGTCTGGCCGTTCAAAGCCGAGTATCTGATCACCCACCTCAACGAGGATTACACCCAGACCGTCATCGGTCGCAACAAGCGCGATTATGTCTGGATCCTGGCCCGCACCCCACAGATTCCCGAAGCCGACTATCTGCGGCTGATAACGGAACTGAAGGGGCAGGGCTACGATGTCTCGAAGCTGCGCCGGGTGCCCCAGCGCCCGCCGAACAACGGAACCCCGCCATGAATGACCTGGCCCGCAAGGCGGTCAATCTGGCGCTGTTCCAGGCGGCCTGGTTCGCCGCCGTGCTGGGCGCGGCCCGGGGGTTGTTCTGGCTCGGCCCGCTGAGCATGGTCCCGGTATTGGCGATCCATCTGGCGCTTCAGGAGCCTCGGCGCGGTGAAGTAAAGCTGCTGCTGACAGCGGGTCTGCTCGGCTTCATCGTTGACACAACCTTTGTGGCGGGAGGCGTCTTCACGCCGCTGCCGCACCTTTTCCCCCAGCCCTTCAGCCCGCCCTGGATGATCTGCCTCTGGCTGAACTTCGCCGCCACCCTCAATGTTTCCATGGCCTGGCTACGTGGCCGTTATCTCCTGGCAGCAGTCTTCGGAGCGATCGGTGGGCCGCTGGCCTACTACGGCGGGGCCGGGCTGGGAGCGACCGAGGCGTTGCCGACCCTGTCCGGCCTGCTGCTGCTGGCTTTCGGCTGGGGGGTTATGACCCCGCTTCTGGTCCGGTTGGCAAAGGTATTCGTTGGCGGAACGAATAGATAACCACATTAAAAACAATCGGTTAGCGTTGTGTGAAGTCGAATTTTCGGTGTGCCAAGGGAGCAACCCCGTTGCCGTCAATAGTGAACTTGTTGTCCGGATTTTCCGGACGCGAACGGAATCGCTCCCCACGGTCCCCATACGCCCCGGAGCGATGGTCAGGAGTCGAGAGCGGAACACTTCTGCGGAAGCCGTCGAAGTAGTAGGAAAAAACGAAAAGTGTCCGGCCGGAAGAAGCTGGTACCGGAGCAGATGGCAAGATTCCAGTTGCAATAAGGGCTCTCGCACGAAGACCGGAGAAGGACCGGAGAGAACAACAAAAAGCCCCACTTTCCTGACGGAGAGTGAGGCTATCTTGTTGGAACTTATGTGAAAAAATGGTCGGGGCGAAAGGATTTGAACCTTCGACCCCCTGCTCCCGAAGCAGGTG
>CALJLX010000652.1 GCA_937982495.1 uncultured Desulfuromonas sp. | reverse complement strand
ATGTCATCCTCGGCGACCACGATGTTCGCCCCCACCGGCAGCATATAGCGGGCGGCGGCACCGTTGGGCAGTTTGGCGGTTTTTCCCTCTTCGTCCTTGAGGGTGATGCGCGGTCGTTTGTCCGCCCCCTTGGTCTCGACAATGACCTTCCGGGTCAGGCCGGTGACGTCGTCGAGTTGTTCTTCCATGGTGACATTCTCTAGAATGTCGCCGAAGCGGACCCGACCGGGGATCTCGGTGAGTATCGGCATGGTGTAGGGGTCCCATTCGGCAAGCAGGGAGCCCGCCCTGACTTCTCCTTCGGGGGCGACGCGCAGCCGCGCGCCGTAGACGACGCCGTAACGCTCCCGCTCCCGTCCGGTTTCGTCGACGACCGCGATCTCGCCGTTACGGTTCATGACGACGTGATGGCCGAATTTGTCGATGACGGTGTTCAGGTTGATGTAGCGCAGGACGCCGTCGAAGCGAGCTTCGAGGGAGGTCTGCTCGGCGCGGCGGGATGCGGTACCGCCGATATGGAAGGTCCGCATGGTCAACTGGGTTCCCGGCTCGCCGATGGACTGGGCGGCAATGACGCCGACCGCCTCGCCGAGGTTGACCAGATGTCCGCGCGCCAGGTCACGACCGTAACAGGCGGCGCAGATGCCGCGCCGACTCTGACAGGTGAGAACCGAACGGATGCGTAACCTTTCGATACCGGCGTTCTCGATCTTATCCACCAGGGCTTCATCGATCGCCTGGTTGGCTTCGACCAGGACCTCGGATGTCACCGGATCGAGGACATCCTCCAGCGCGGTCCGTCCCAGAATCCGGTCACCGAGATGCTCGATGACCTCCCCCCCCTCGGTGAGGGAAGAGACGAGGATGCCGTCGAAAGTACCGCAGTCCTGTTCGGTGATGATGGCATCCTGGGCCACGTCCACCAGACGCCGGGTCAGATAACCGGAGTTGGCGGTCTTGAGCGCGGTATCGGCCAAGCCCTTACGGGCACCGTGGGTCGAGATGAAGTATTGGAGCACCGTCAGTCCCTCGCGGAAGTTGGCGGTGATCGGCGTTTCGATGATCTCCCCGGAAGGCTTGGCCATCAGGCCGCGCATGCCGGCCAGCTGCCGGATCTGCTGGGCACTGCCGCGGGCCCCCGAGTCGGCCATCATATGAATGGCGTTGAAGGAGGGGACCTTGACCTGTTCCCCGGTCTCCGCGTTGGTCAGGACATCGACGGAAAGGTTACTGAGCATGGTCTGGGCGATGTCCTCGGTACACTTGGCCCAGATGTCGATGACCTTGTTGTAACGCTCGCCGTCGGTAATCAGACCTTCGGTGTACTGCTGCTGGATCTCCCGCACCTCATCGACGGCGGCATCGATGTACTTCTGCTTGGTGGTCGGGATGACCATGTCGTCCAGGCAGATGGAAACCCCGGCAAGGGTCGAGAAGCGGTAACCGGTCTCCTTGAGGCGATCGGCGAGGATAACCGTCTCCTTGTTGCCGGCCAGGCGGAAAGCCACGTCGATCAGTTCGGCAACCTGCTTTTTGCCCATCACCCGATTGATGGAGGAGAAGGGAATGACGTCGGGCACGATCTCCCGCAGCAGCACCCGGCCGACGGTACTCTCCACCAGCGTCGGCGCCCCACCCTGCTCGACCACCATGCGCACCTTGACCTTGGCCTGCAGGTCGGCCTCGCCGGAATCGTAGGCCATGCGCAACTCGTCGGGAGAGGAGAAAACCTTGTTCTCCCCCTTGACGAAGGCGCGGTCGCGGGTCATGTAGTAGAGTCCCAGGACCATATCCTGGGAAGGAACGATGATCGGCTTGCCGTTGGCCGGGGAGAGGATGTTGTTGGTCGACATCATCAGCACCCGCGCCTCGATCTGGCTCTCGATGGAAAGGGGCAGGTGCACCGCCATTTGGTCGCCGTCGAAGTCGGCGTTGAAGGCGGTACAGACCAGCGGATGCAGCTGGATGGCCTTGCCCTCGATCAGCACCGGCTCGAAGGCCTGAATGCCGAGGCGGGGCAGGGTCGGGGCGCGGTTGAGCATCACCGGATGTTCCTTGATGACCTCCTCCAGCACATCCCAGACCTCCGGCTTTTCCTTCTCCACCATCTTTTTGGCGCTCTTGATGGTGGTGCAGTAACCCCGTTCCTCCAGCTTGTTGTAGATGAAGGGTTTGAAGAGTTCGAGGGCCATTTTCTTCGGAAGACCGCACTGGTGCAGCTTGAGCTCGGGACCGACGACGATGACCGAACGTCCCGAATAATCGACGCGCTTACCCAGCAGATTCTGCCGGAAACGGCCGCCCTTGCCCTTGAGCATGTCGGAGAGCGACTTCAGGGGGCGTTTGTTGGGGCCGGTGATGGCCCGACCGCGCCGGCCGTTGTCGAAGAGAGCGTCCACCGACTCCTGCAGCATGCGCTTTTCGTTGCGGATGATGACTTCCGGCGCACGCAGCTCCATCAAGCGCTTGAGATGGTTGTTGCGGTTGATGACCCGGCGATAGAGGTCGTTCAGGTCGGAAGTGGCGAAACGGCCGCCATCCAGCGGCACCAGCGGGCGCAGTTCGGGGGGAAGGACCGGAATAGTTTCGAGGATCATCCACTCGGGGCGATTCCCGCTCTGCTTGAAGGCTTCGACGACCTTGAGCCGCTTGGAGAGCTTCTTGCGCTTGGCCTCGCTGGTGGCGTCCCGCATCTCGCCGCGTAACTGCTCGGAAAGCTCATCGAGACCGATGGCTTCGAGCAGATCGCGGATCGCCTCGGCGCCCATGCCGGCGGTAAACTGACCGGCGAACTCGTCCATGGTTTCGCGGTACTTCTCCTCGCTGAGAATCTGCCCCGCCTCCAGAGGCGTATCCCCCTTGTCGAGAACGATATAGGCCTCGAAATAGAGGATGCGCTCGACCTCTTTCAGGGTCAGGTCGAGCAGGGTCGAAATCCGCGAAGGGAGGGATTTCAGAAACCAGATATGGGCGACCGGGCAGGCCAGATCGATATGGCCCAGACGCTCGCGGCGCACTTTGCTGGGGATGACCTCGACACCGCACTTCTCGCAGACGATGCCGCGGTGCTTCATGCGCTTGTATTTACCGCAGTTACACTCGTAGTCTTTGGTCGGACCGAAGATCTTGGCACAGAACAGGCCGTCCCGCTCCGGCTTGAAGGTCCGGTAGTTGATCGTCTCCGGCTTCTTGACTTCGCCAAAGGAGCGTTCGCGGATCTTCTCCGGCGACGCCAGGGAAAGCCGGATCGCGTTGAAGTTGAGGGGATCCTTCGGCCGCTCGAATAGACTGAAGATATCTTCCAAAACGCATCCTCCTTATGGGATGGTGGTTGGTTTAAGCTGAGCTGCACCCGACAAAATCACCGGTTTCCGCCCACATGGCCGGAAACCGGTAGAGGCCGGGGTTAATCCTCTTCTTCCAGAAGCTCCACATCCAGACAGAGCGACTGGAGTTCCTTGACCAGCACGTTGAAGGATTCGGGCAGGCCCGCCTCCAAGGTGTGCTTGCCCTTGACGATCGCCTCGTACATGCGCGTACGGCCGGCGACGTCGTCCGACTTGACGGTCAAAAACTCCTGCAGGGCATGAGCCGCCCCGTAGGCCTCCAGGGCCCAGACCTCCATCTCGCCCAGGCGCTGACCGCCGAACTGGGCCTTGCCCCCCAGGGGTTGCTGGGTGACCAGACTGTAAGGGCCGATGCTGCGGGCATGGATCTTGTCGTCGACCAAGTGGTGCAGCTTGAGCATATACATGATACCGACGGTGACCTTCTCCTTGAAGGCATCCCCGGTCTTGCCGTTGTAGAGGGTCATCTGGCCGCTGGTCGGGAAGCCGGCGCGGGACATCTCGTTGGTCATGCGGTCTTCGGGAACCCCCTCGAAGACCGGCGAGGCCATGGGCACGCCATGGGAGAGGCGCCGGGCCAGGGCCAGGGTGTCTTCGGCGGAGAGCCCGTCGATGAAGCCGTCGAGTTCGGGATCGCCGTAGATATCCTTGACCTTGGCCTTGATCGCGGCGGGGTTGAACTGCTTGTCCAGGATCTCCTGGATTTGCAGGCCCAATCCCCGGGCCGCCAGGCCGAGATGGGTTTCGAGGATCTGCCCGACGTTCATACGGGAAGGAACGCCCAGCGGGTTGAGCACGATCTCCACCGGCGTGCCGTCGGCCATGTAGGGCATGTCCTCGACCGGCAGGATGCGCGAAAGCACACCCTTGTTCCCGTGGCGGCCGGCCATCTTGTCCCCCACCTGCAGCTTGCGCTTGATGGCGACGTAGACCTTGACCATCTTGATCACCCCGGGGGGCAGGTCGTCGCCGCGTTTGAGCTTCTCGATCTTGTCGGCGAAAACCCCTTTGATCAACTCCTCGCGATCCGCCAGGCGGGCGAAGAGATTGGCGACCTTGTCCTCGGCCTCCCCCTCGCCGGCCAGGGAAATCTCCCGCCACTGGCGGAACGGAACCTTGGCCAGGAGCTCAACGGTGATTTTCTTCCCCTTGGCGAGCAGAACCTGGCCGGCATCATCGGTAATATCCACCGCCGAGGCCTGGCCGACCAGCAGGTTCTTGAGCTTGCCCTTGGCGGAATCGCGAATGATGGCGATTTCGTCGTTCTGGTCCTTGAGCAGTTTATCGATCTCGGTCTTTTCGATAAACTCGGTGCGACTGTCCTTGTCCGCCCCTTTGCGGGAAAAGACCCGGGCGCCGATAACCACCCCTTCCACCCCGGGCGGAACCCGCAGCGAGGTATCGCGAACGTCCCCGGCCTTTTCGCCGAAGATGGCGCGCAGCAGCTTCTCCTCGGGGGAGAGTTGGGTCTCCCCTTTCGGGGTGATCTTGCCGACCAGAATGTCGCCGGGCTTGACTTCGGCGCCGATGCGGATGATGCCGCTTTCGTCGAGATCGGCCAGGGCGTCCTCGCCGAGGTTGGGGATATCGTCGGTGATCTCTTCCTTGCCGAGCTTGGTGTCGCGGGCGACACACTCGAACTCCTCGATGTGGATCGAGGTGTAGCGGTCTTCCTTGACCAACTTCTCGGAAATCAGGATCGAGTCCTCGAAATTGTAGCCTTCCCAGGGCATGAAAGCGACCAGCACGTTCTGACCCAGGGCCAACTCTCCCCACTGGGTGGAAGGACCGTCGGCGATCATCTCGCCGCGCTTGACCTTGTCCCCGATCTTGACGATCGGCTTCTGGTTGAGACAGGTGTTCTGGTTGGAACGGGCGAACTTGATCAGAGTGTAGATATCGACCCCGGTCCCCGTTTCATCGACCTCGTCCTCATCGATCTTGACGACGATACGGGCCGCATCGACGCTTTCCACCACGCCGTTGTGGCGGGCGACAACGGCGGCTCCCGAGTCGTGGGCGACGATCCGTTCCATGCCGGTACCGACCAGCGGGGCATCGGCGCGGAGCAGGGGCACGGCCTGACGCTGCATGTTCGAACCCATCAGCGCGCGGTTGGCGTCGTCGTTTTCCAGAAAGGGAATGAGCGCCGCCGCAACCGAGACCAGCTGTTTGGGCGAGACGTCCATGAGCTCGATGTCGCCGCTGTCCATCAGCATGAACTCGCCGTTTTTCCGGGCATTGACCATCTCGTTGACGAAGGTGCCATCCTCGTTGAGCAAGGCGTTGGCCTGGGCAATGGCATGCCCTTCTTCTTCGAGGGCGGAGAAGTATTTGATCTCCTTGGTCACCACCCCGTCCTTGACGAGCCGGTAGGGGGTCTCGACAAAGCCGTGCTCGTTGATCCGGGCATAGGTGGAAAGGGAGGCGATCAGACCGATGTTCGGACCTTCCGGTGTCTCGATCGGGCAAACCCGGCCATAGTGGGTGGGATGCACGTCGCGCACCTCGAAACCGGCCCGCTCGCGGGTCAGACCACCGGGTCCCAGGGCCGAAAGGCGCCGCTTGTGGGTAATCTCCGACAGGGGATTGGTCTGATCCATGAACTGGGAGAGCTGGCTCGAGCCGAAGAACTCCTTGACCACGGCGGAGACGGGCTTGGAGTTGATCAGGTCGTGGGGCATCAGGCTGTCCACTTCCTGCAGACTCATACGCTCCTTGATCGCCCGCTCCATGCGTACCAGGCCGACCCGATACTGATTTTCCAGCAGCTCGCCGACCGCCCGCACCCGGCGATTGCCGAGGTGGTCGATGTCGTCGATGGCGCCCTTGCCGTTACGCAGGTCGATGAGATAACGCACGACTTCGAGAATATCCTCGTTGGTCAGCGTCGTGTGCTCCAGGGGCGATTCCAGGCCAAGCTTGTAGTTGAGCTTGAGCCGGCCGACGGCGGAGAGATCGTAGCGCTCGGCATTGAAAAAGAGGCTCTCGAAAAGCGCCTTGGCACTGCGTACCGTCGGCGGATCGCCGGGACGAAGACGCCGGTAGATCTCGATCATCGCCTCCTCGGCGGTGGCGATTTTGTCCTGCAGCAAGGTTTCGCGCAGATAGGGACCGACATAGAGGTTGTCGATGAAGAGCACCTTGAACTCGTTGATCCCGAGCTCGCGCAGCTTTTCCAGGCGCTCGACGGTGATCTCCTCGTTGCACTCGATGACCACCTCGCCGGTATTGGTATCGACGATATCGGTCGAGGTAATCTTACCGATGACATCTTCCTGGGCGATCTGAATGAACTCGATCTGCTTCTCGGTAATCTTCTTGACCGCCGCCTTGGTGAATTTGCGGTTGGCCTTGACGATAACATCGCCGTCGGCGGCCAACACATCGAAGGGCGCCCGCTGGCCGAGGAGCAGGGCCGGATTGGCGCGCTTCTTGAAATTCTCGCCGTCGAGGATGATCTCCTCGATATCGTAATAGTAGTTGAGCAGTTCCTCGGAGCTGTAGCCGAGGGCCTTGAGCAGCACCGTGGCCGGCAGCTTGCGGCGCCGATCGATGCGCACATAGAGAATGTCTTTATGATCAAAGTCGAAGTCGAGCCAGGATCCGCGGTAGGGAATAACCCGTGCGCTGTAGAGGATCTTGCCGCTGGAGTGCGTCTTGCCCTTGTCGTGATCGAAGAAGACGCCCGGCGAACGGTGCAACTGGCTGACGAT
>CALJLX010000651.1 GCA_937982495.1 uncultured Desulfuromonas sp. | reverse complement strand
GAGTTGGTGATTCGTGACTGGAGTTCAGACGTGTGCTCTTCCGATCTCCTCGGCCACGCCGATGGCCCCCTTGACCCCGCCGGTCTGGGCCCGGCTGATATGACAGGCCACCCCCTGAACCTTCGGATCGTCGAACCCGTCGATCACGATCTTGTCGTTCGGCCCCATCCAGCGGAAACGGGTACTGACCTCCCCCGTAACACCCCGCTCCGGGCGACTGAAAACCCAGGCCCCGAATCCCACCAGCACCAGCAGTAAAAAAACACCAAACAAAATGGCCAGACGTTTCATCCTTCTCCTCCCCAAAGGAACAGCGCTCAAACAATCCCCGGGGCCAAATACCCGGTCGCCGGGTGCGGCCCCACCCTTTCATTTCCGTTTTTCAACAGTGCATGGTTAAATGCCACGGATTGCGAGGGATCTGCCCTACACCCTCAAAATTCCACAAAATGAAAAGGTTTCAAGCCCCTTCTTTCTTTGCAGGACGCGCCTGACGAGACGTTCCAGATAACTCAGTTGACTTGCCACTCCTGTAAAAAGTCCGGGCGTCACAGAAAAAAAGTGCCTCAGCTAACCGTCAGGGGCATTTCGAGAATCCGTCCGTGACCGGTTCGATCCGAGCGGGCATCAGATCTCCACGGACACGCGAAATTCCTCCATCTGCACGACCGCATCCTTCCCCTCCCCCAGGAGATGAAAGGAGAAGGACCGCCGTTCTTCCGGGTTGTCGAAGGAGAATTCGACCGTCCCTTCCTCCTGCGCGCGCAGAATCGGGAACTCGGGAAGGGGAATGCTGTTGATGGTGTGTTCCCACATCTTCAGGATCAGCTTGAGTCGCACCCCCTCCGGCGGCGCTTGCAGCATCTTCACCCGAATCGAGACATGGACCTTGGATTTCGCCGGGAAATCGAGCCCTTGGGCGCCGACCAGGGTATCGGACCACTCGCTGCGGATCTTCTCCGGCAGGGGGCGGATTTCGCCGTCGGCGAAGTTCAGCACCCGCGCCCCCTCCTTGGGCAGCAGCTTGCGGTCGAGGGCGCCGGCGATGAGAAAGACGGGATTCCGGCGCCCCTGTTCGTCGCGGGGGAAGTCGGCCGGAGGCGGCCCGAGCAGGCTGTCGGCCTTTCCGACCCGGCAGCGGCCGTCGTCGCTGCATTCGTAACGCAGGTTGTCGACCGTATGCCGGCGGCGCTTGGAGGCGGTGTAGGCGATCATCTCTCGGGGACTTGCGTAATCACGGAAGAAACTGCGGCCGACGACCTCCTCCGGCACCGGCAGGCCGAGATAGTCGAGGATCGAGATTTCTGTATCGACCAGCCCGTAGCCCCCCGGTTTGAGGCGCGGCAAGGCCTCGCCTTCCGGCGCCAGAACCATCCCCAGCCCCCAGCTGCTGGTCCAGTCGCCAATTTCCGCGCCGTGGGATTCATCCGAGGCGATGACCACCAGGGTATCTTCCAGCACCCCGTCCGCGCGCAGGTCCTCGATGAACCGGCCCAGTGCCTGATCGAGCTGATCGACGGTCGCGGCGCGGCGGTCGGGATAGTTGGCGACGATCTCGTCCGGCACGGCGTAGGGCTGATGGGTGCCGACGGTCAGCAGGGTCAGCATCCAGGGCTTCTCCTTCTTGCGCAGGTCGGCGATATAGTCGCGGGCGCCGCGAAAGAGAACCCCGTCGATCGCCCCCCATTCGAAGGGATAGGGATTGGGCTCGGTGAACCATTCCGAACCGTGTACCTCATGGAAACCGATCAGGGGCATGAACCGGTCCTTGCCCATGAAGGCAAGCCCGGCCCCTTGCAGGTAGTGGTTCTCCCAACCCTGGGCGGCAAGCTGGGCGGGGAGGCATTGTTCGGCCCGCCGGGGGTTGCCGAAAAGCTCCACCGCCTTGGCCGTACTCCAGGACTGTTTGCTGAAATCGCCGCAAAGCAGGGCGTAAAGGCCGCGAATGGTCTGGTGGCTGTGAACGGTGAAGTCGGGAATCAGCATCGCCCCGGGGGTGCTTTCCGCCAGGCGGGTCATGGTCACCTTGTCGTAATTCCCCACCCCCATGGCCTGACGGATTTCGGGGTGGTAGAGACCGGGAATCCCCTCCAGGGTGATGATCAGTACATTTTTGGCCTTGCCCTTGGGGATCAGGGGGACGCCGTCGAGATCGGCCCGGTCGTACTCCGGGGGGAGACGGAAGTTGGCCAGTTCCTCGGCGGTCAAGGGCGGCGGGACAAAGAAGGTGTCAATAACGAACCAGTGCAGGGCATTGTGCCGGGGGATGACGGCGAGATCGTCGCGGGCGAGGCTGAGGCGGGTGTGCAGGCCGAGGATGGCGACGCCGACGACGAGCAGGGGCAGGGAATAGCGCAGGCGCGGCCGGGCCAGGGGCAAAAGAGCGACCAGCAGCGCCGAGACCGCCAGCGGCCAGACCAGTCCGGGAGCGGAAAAATTGAAGCCGGAGGCGCTCTTCTGGACGAAATCGGCATTGGTCAGATAATGCAGATCCTGCCAGGTCGGCAGGCGGTTCATCGCCGCCGCCAGTTCATTGGCGCCGATCATGAACGCCGCCCAGAGCAGGGCGAGCAGGATGCGCACCGGCCGGGGCGCCCAAAGGAGCAGGGCGAGCAGGAGCAGACCCACCCCGACATCGGAGAGCAGCCCGATGTATTCGCCAACCCCACTGAGCGCGAGACGGCGAAAAAAGGGGGTCAGGGTGAGAACCAGCAGGGGCGGATAGGCCAAAAGCTTGAACATGGTCAGCATGCTTATCGTCAAAAAAGGTTGTTTTGCTCAGGGGTTGGTGAACAGACTCCGCACCACCTCGGGGAGATCCCCCTTCGGGAAGAGCTTGTTGTTGCGGCCCACTTCAAAGATCCCGAACCACTCCTCGGGGTCGCCCGCTTCGTGGCGGAACTCGTCCTCGGGGGTCCAGCCGATCTTCCACCACTCGTCCTGAAACTCGAAAAAGACCAGGCCGCAGAAGCGGTCGGCGCCGCGCGCGCTACGGATATCCCGCCAGACCGAACGGAACCCCTCGGCGACCCGCTGCGCCCGGTTGCCGCCGTAATCGGCCAGTTCCGGCCGGGGCATGATCGGCGAGGTCGAAAATCCCACCTGGGTCACCAGAATCGGCAGTCGGGTGGTCGCCGCGAGCTCCTCCAGATAGCCCTGGTAGCTGGTCCCGGTCACCGACCCGGGCGGCGAGGTCTTCACCCCGTTGGCGTAGGTGTAGATATTCAGGCAGATGAGATCGCCCATGTCCGGCGCCAGCAGGTGCTCGCGGGGGAGTTCGAGATCGGGGCGGTCGGCGATGGGGCCGATGTGCGTCCAGCTGGTGTGGGTGTAGAGATGACGACGGCCGTAGCGGGTCAGCTCATAGTCCATGGCCTGATCGATGAGGCGGGCCAGGGCAACCTCGCTGGCGCTGCGCCCGGTCACGGTCAGGTATTTGCCCCGGTAGTCGCGCACCTCGGGATGAAGCTTGTTGGTGCGCTCCACCGTCGCCGCCTGCAACTCGTCGCCGATGGAGAAGAGCACCAGGCGCTCGGGCCGACCGACGGCATAGGTGTGGTCGATGACCTGCCGGATGTTGGCGAACGTCTTCGCCAGATAGTCCTCATCGAGCAGGTCGGGGGTGAAGGGGTCGATCCAGATATCCTGACCGTAAACCAGATCGGTGGCGTCGAGGGCAGTGAAGAAGTTGGCGGGCATGCGCAGGGGGAAGACGTGCAGGTAATTCACCCCCATCTCCTTGAGCAGCGCCAGATGCTGGGTATAGCGCCCGTCGTTTCCCGGCCCCGCCCCGTGCTGGGGAGTCTCTCCCGGCATATAGGGGGAATAGCCCATGCCGCGAAAAAAGACTGGCCGGCCGTCGGCACGGTCGACGAGTCGCGTCTCCTCGACCACGAAACGGCCGGGCTGGGGGGTGTCGGGATGAATCCGGGCAGTCTTCCCGGCGGCCCGGGCCATGCCGGGGGTCAGGATAAGCATCAGCACCAGAAGAAATATCGACCGTTTGACCAGCATGAATTCGCGCATGGAAGATCTCGCCGGGAAAGTAGGGATTGCGAACGGACGATGAATAGCCGAGGCCCGGGTGGTTGTCAACGGCATTCTTGGGAACGGCGGAGGCGAGGCGAAACCGCTAGATTCCAAAGGCCAATTCCGTTAAGCCGCCAACACTAATAAAAGGGTAATTTGCAGCCTGGATTTGGCCCTAGGAGAGGGACGGATAAATCTGCTATCATTGATTACATCGATAGCAGATGGAGGTTCCCCATGCCGAGTTTGACCATTCGTAATCTTGACAACGATGTGAAAGAGCGGCTTCGCCAACGTGCTGCCGTCCATGGCCGTTCGATGGAAGCGGAAGTGCGCCATATCCTTTCCGAGGCGGTACAGGCGCCGCCGGCGGCGGAATTGGCGGGCCGCATTCGCGAAAGGTTCCGTGCTTGCGGTGTGGATCTGCCCGACCCGGAGCGGCACCCTGTCCGCACGCCGCCGGATCTGGGGAATTAAGATGTCGGGGATCTTGCTGGATACCAATGTCTTGTCGGAGCTGATGCGACCAGTTCCCGATCCCCGCGTGCTCGGCTGGTTCTCCCGCCAGGGAACAACGCGCCTCTGGATCAGCGCCGTCACCAAGGCCGAAATCTTGTACGGGATCGGGCTGTTGCCGGCGGGCAAGCGCCGCGATGCCCTGGAGACGGCCGCCCGGCAGATGTTCGAGTTCGATTTTTCCGGCGGTTTCCTGGCGTTCGACGAAGAGGCGGCCGGCTTCTATGCCTCGGTGGTTCTCGGCAGACGCCGGGCCGGGTTGACGACAACCACCGAAGATGCCCAGATCGCCGCTATCGCCCTGTGCCGTAAGCTGCCTCTGGCCACAAGAAATACGCGGGATTTCGCGCTGATCGACGGCTTGTCGGTGGTAGACCCCTGGGGGGCGGGGTGATGAGATTGGGGTGTAGATTATTATCGGGTCTCGTCTTCGCTGTGGCATTGTAAGCTTCGCCCCACTGCTGTCTCACAGTTTGAACAGAAAATAGAAGGCCCGGAGGCTCCTTTGCGTTATAATGTGTTCGC
>CALJLX010000650.1 GCA_937982495.1 uncultured Desulfuromonas sp. | reverse complement strand
GCAAGATGCTCGCCTGTTTCGGTCCGATCATGGCCTTCGTCGCCAGCGGCTTCGAACACTCCATCGCCAACATGTACTTCATCCCCACCGGGTTGCTCCTGGCCCGGGAAATCCCCGGCGCCGACCCAGCCCTGACCTGGAGCAACTTCTTCATCGGCAACCTGCTCCCCGTCACCCTCGGCAACATCATCGGCGGCGTGGTCTTCGTCGCCTTCGCCTACTGGTTCATCCACCTGCGGGGAAAATAGGCCGGCCATGAACAAGATCCTGATCCTCTTCGCCCATCCCCGTTATGAAAAATCCCGGGTCAACCGCGCCCTGCGGCGGGGCCTGGCCGGGCTCGAAAACGTCACCGTCCACGATCTTTACGAGGAATATCCCGATTTCAACATCGACGTCCCCCGCGAGCAGAAACTGCTGCGGGAGCACGATATCATCGTCTGGCACTATCCTCTGTACCTCTACGGTCCCCCGGCGCTGATCAAGCAGTGGATGGATCTGGTGCTGGAACACGGCTGGGCCCACGGCGAGGGGGGCAACCAGTTGGTCGGCAAGCCGATTTTCAATATCATCACCAGCGGCGGCACCCGCGCCAGCTTCGCCCCCGACGGCTTCAACCGTTTCACCCTGATGGAACTGCTGCGGCCGCTGGAACAGGCGACTCACCTGTGCCGGATGCGCTGGTTCCCCCCTTTCGCGGTGCAGGGGACCTATCGCCTGAGCGATGCCCAGCTCGCCGACTACGCCGAGCGCTACCGCCGCCTGCTCTCGGCCTTGGCCGAAGCCGCCGACCTTGAGCCGCTCGGAAAGTTTGAGCTGCTCAACGACTGGATCGCCGATCTCATCCGCAAGGAGCAGCCATGAGCGATACCCTGCTCGGCCAGGCCATCGTCTACCTCGCCGCCGCCCTGATCTGCGTCCCCATCGCCAAACGCCTGGGGATGGGCTCGGTCCTCGGCTACCTGCTGGCCGGCATCCTCATCGGCCCCTTCGCCCTCGGCTTCGTCGGCCGCGAAGGGGAAGACATCATGCACTTCGCCGAATTCGGCGTGGTGATGATGCTCTTTCTCATCGGCCTGGAACTGGAGCCGGCCCATTTCTGGCGGATGCGCTCCCAGATTCTCGGCCTCGGCACCCTGCAGCTGGCGTTGACCACCCTGCTCCTCGGTGGCGGCCTGCTGCTGCTCGGCCTCGGCTGGCGGGGGGCATTAGCCTGCGGCCTGGCCCTGGCCATGTCCTCCACCGCCATCGTCCTGCAATCCCTCAAGGAAAAGGGGCTGGGCGGTTCCCAGGCAGGAACCAGCTCCTTCGCCGTCCTGCTCTTTCAAGACGTCGCCGTCATCCCGATCCTCGCCCTCCTCCCCTTCCTCGCCCTCCAGGCCGCCACGGGTGGGGCCCACGGCGAGGCGCCGGGATTGCTGGCAGGCCTGCCGGTCTGGCTCCGGGCCGGGTCGGTCCTTTTCGCCCTGCTCGCGGTCATCGTCGCCGGGCGCTACATCGTCGTCCCCCTGCTGCGCATCGTCACCAAAACCAGCGTCCGTGAACTCTCCGTCGCCGCCGCGTTGCTCATCATCGTCGCCATCGCCTACCTGATGATGCTGGTCGGCCTGAGCCCGGCGCTGGGCGCCTTTCTCGCCGGGGTGCTGCTGGCCAACAGCGAATTCCGCCACGAACTGGAAAGCGACGTCGAACCCTTCAAGGGGCTGCTCCTCGGCCTCTTCTTCATCGCCGTCGGCGCCTCGATCAACTTCAAGCTCATCGCCGACAGCCCCGGCACCGTCTTCTCCCTGATGCTCGCCATCGTCGTCGTCAAGGCGGCGGTGCTGGCGGCGGCGGGAAAACTCTTCCGCCTCTCCTTCGACCAGAACAGCATCTTCGCCCTCGGCCTCTCCCAAGTCGGCGAGTTCGCCTTTGTCCTCCTGGCCTTCATCCACCGCCTGGAAATCGTCGGCGGCGACTGGATCGGCATCCTCATGGCCGTCACCGCCCTGAGCATGGCCCTCACCCCGCTGCTGATGCTGCTCAACGAGCGACTGGTCCTGCCCCGCTTCGGTACCCGGCAACAGTCTGAGGAACGGGAGGCCGACGCCATCGACACGGAGCATCCGGTCATCATCGCCGGCTTCGGCTCCTTCGGCAGCACCCTGGGGCGCTTCCTGCGCGCCAACGGCGTCGAAGCGACGATTCTCGACAACGACTCGGATCAGGTCGACCTGCTGCGGCGCATGGGCTTTCAGGTCTTCTACGGCGACGCCACCCGCCTCGACATCCTGCGCTCGGCCGGGGCCGAAAAGGCCCGCATCCTCTTCATCGCCATCGACAACCCGGCCACCGTCGACAGCCTGGTGACCACGGCAAAAAAACACTTTCCCCAGCTCAAGGTCATGGCCTGCGCCGGCAGCACCCTTGCCGCCCACGATCTCATCGAGGTCGGGGTCGATGCCGTCTACCGGGATTTTCTCGACAGCTCGCTGCGGGCCGGGGTGGAGGTCCTCGCCGACCTCGGCCACCGCCGCTACACCGCCACCCGCGCCGCCCAGCACTTCATGAAATACGACGAAGCCGCCATGCGGCAACTCGCCCCCCACCGCCACGACCAGGGGGTGTACATCTCCAACGCCCGCGAACTCATCCGGACCCAGGAACAGCTCCTCGCCAAGGACCGCGCCAGCCGCCACAACCAGCACGACCACGCCTGGGACACGGACAGCCCCGTCACGGCGGCGACGGAGAAGCTTTGAGATAAGGGAAAAGGACGGGATGGGGATGGTGTTTTCGAGGGAATGGGTGTGATAGGGATAGGCCCCCGGAACTCACAGGGGAACCGGAAACTGAGAAAGGGTGGAAAATAAATCCGTCCCCTTTTTCGCGGTCCCCTTTTTCGCGCGCTGTTGCCAACTGCGGCGCACCAAAAACTCTGGCATCCGAATCGTTCCGATGCCGTTACCTTTGTTTGGGTTATAGGACCGAAAATAAATGAATACATTTTGTACCCGAGAGTATCTGCCATAGTACTTTGCAACGAATACTCTCAATGCAGTAATTGGGCTAACAAATCACAAGGGCGGTCAGAATGATACTGCCACGTCAGCTATCGGCTAGAGCCAAGTGACACATATTTCATTAATAATGGCAACAAACTTGCCAAAATCGACCGGCTTGACCCGATAACCATCAACGCCACAGGCCTGGGCTTTGGATCGATCTTCAGCCGTATCAGAGGTTGTCAGTACCACCACGGGGATCGTCCGAAATTCCGGATCGTTCTTGACGACGGCGAGAACTTCGAGCCCGCCGACATGAGGCATACGCAAATCAAGGAGAAGCAGATCGGGTCTGGGGGAGACGGTTGAATCGCCATAGGCTCCGCGACGATAGAGATAGTCAAGGGCCGCCCTGCCATCGTCAACCTGCCTGAGTTGCACATCACCAAAGTTACGCTGTAGCGCAATACGGACGAGTGACGCATGCGCCGGCTCATCTTCCGCATGCAATATGACCCTGGCTTTCTCGCTTGTCATGTTGTCCTGTCCTTATTGATCAGAGCATCCGGCAGCGTAAAACAAAAGCAGCTTCCCTGATTGGCACCAGCCGATTCAACCCGGATGGTGCCGCCATAATAGTCGACAATCCGTTTTACCAGGGTCAGCCCCAACCCCATGCCATCGGCGGTTTTGTCCAGCTGATCGAATAAACCGAAGATTTTTCCCTGATACGGCTTTTCAATGCCCATCCCATTGTCACGCACTAAAAATAGCACTTCATGATCGGTTCGCTCAACCCTGATATCGATTGCCGGGTGTTTCTGATCTCCCATGTATTTGGCGGCATTATCGATCAGGTGCAGCCAGATCTGCACCAGCTTGTCCCGATCGCCGAACAACACCGGCCCCTCTGCCGCTATTGTTAATTTGATACCCTTCAGCTTGTTTCCCTTGGTTAGCTGGTCGACGGCATCCTGAACCAGCACGCGGAACGGGGTTCCCTCCGCGCCGGTGTCCTCTGTGTCAATACGAAACATCAGCAGCAGACTTTCCAACAAGCGATTCATCTGCCGAGCGGCGTGACGGGCATAGCCGAAAGCTCTGGTCAACTCGGAATCCATGGTTTGCGGCAGGGTGCTCTGAATCAGCCCCAGGGAGGATTCGATACTTACCAGAGGCGTTTTCAACTCATGGGAAACGGCGTAGTTAAACTGCCTCAGGACTCTATTGCGTTGCTCCAGTCGTGTTTTCTGTTGTTTCAGCTGATGCTCGCTTTGCCGCAACTCCGCCGTCCGCTCCTCCACCCGCAGCTCCAATTCCTGCGCCTGCTTTTCAATCAGACGAAATGCCAGGGCGTTTTTAAGGGCCAGGGAAATCGGCGCGGCAAGCAGGTTGATGATCTGGCTGGTCTCGGCAATCCGTTCTAAACCCGGCAGGTCGAACAGCAACAGCTGGGCGACCATCTCACCCCCGGCGCGCAACGGATAGCGCGCCATGGAGCGGACACCGGCCCTCAGCAGCGGGGCTTGCAGCGGATGATCGGCGGAAAGCTCTTCAGCCAGAAACGAAAGCTCACCCGGGGTTTTATCCCGACAGAAAAGATTGAGTTCGGCGGAAGAAAAAAGTCTGCTCCGCCGCTGGGGACTGGCATACAGAAGTTCATCCAAATCGGGTTCGGGGCGATGGGCCAGGACCATGACGGTTCGGGCACCGGTCAATTCGCGCAGATGCGCGGTCAGCGCCTCGCCCAGTTTATGCGGTGATGTGGAGAGCAGCAGTTCCGAGATGACCTCGATGGCCATCAGCTGCGCGGAAGGTGAGTATTGCTGGTGGTTATCGGTGCTGCTCATGCAAACTCCTCCGCCTCGGCCTGCGCCGCCAACAATGCTGCCAGCATGCAATCCAGATCCACTTTTTCAACCCGCCAGGGGAGCCCGCTATAGGCCGAAAACGCCGCCAGCTGTTGCTCCGGCACCGGGACCAGGCCGCTGTCCAGATAGACCAGAACCCCCCGGTTTTCGCCCATCAACCCACGTGCCACCTCCTCGTTCAGCCCCAGCTCGCTCTTCATGATATGATCCCAGCGCCGTGCCCATTCCGGCAACACCAGAAAAGCCTCCTCGCGCATCAACTGGCGATAACGCTCACGACCGAGCAGCAGCTGGGCACAGTTGATGACGCTCACCCTGCCGACACGAAAACGGCGCGCCAGATCGAGCATATGCGCCGCGCAGTCACCGTAGACCAGCACCAGAGTGCCGGGGTGGCCGGATCGTGCCGCCAGCGCCGCGGTCAGCGTTGCCTCCAAACGCGGCGGATCCATATGCAGCATGGAATCGAGGAACAGCAGTTCTCCCGCTATCAGTCCGCGGCGCTGCAACTCCTCCATTTCGGCGGAGACGACACCGCAACAAAGCCAGACGGTGTGAGGCGTCATCATCCACCTCCACAAGCGGCAGCGGCGGCCAGCATCGCCCGCAGGTTTTCGGGGGGCGTCGTCAGTGGAATATCGGCACCGGCATTGGCCAGAATATAGTGGCCCGATGAAGCCGCAACCCGCAAACAGCGGCAGCTCATCTCCATGATTTTATCGGCTGAGAGCGCCGGAAAGCTCAGGTTGTCCAGGTTGCCGATCAGATTCAGATCCGGACCAGTCAGCCTCCGCGCTTCGGCAAGGTCATCTTTCGAACCGACAGCGACCCCGACCAGTCCGGACAGGCCGGGAAGCAGATCCAGAATATGATGGATGCGCCCCCCGGTGTGGTGCAGCACCTTGGGCCCGTTTATCCGGGGAAAGGTTGATGTCAAAAGCGGCAGAAATCGCTCGGCAAACAGGGTTCGGGGCGCGATCTCGGCCGCTGCCGTCCCCTCGGTGACAACCAGACAGTCGGCCCCGGCAGCCAGCAGGGAATTGGCCCAGGAAACAAAAAACGCAGCGGTATAATCGAGGAGCTTCCGGCTGAGTTCTTCATCAAACAACACCGTTTCCATCCACTGTTCCATGCCGATAACCAGTGACGGCATGATCGCGGGACCGGGGAGAACAGCGAGGATCGGCACCTGCTCCTTGTAAAGATCGGCCAGGCGGCGGGTTGCATCCAGAACGATGGAAAGTGAAGGGGAACATGGGGGATCCGGCAAAGGCACAGATAGTACCGCGGCGGCGGAGCGTACCCCGGGGCGTTTCATATTGGGCGGCTGCGTGTCACTCCAGGCGGTCTCTCCGCCAAAGGCTTCCGCGATGGCCGTGTAAACAAAGGGTGTCATCACCAGGTCAAAGCCGAATTCCTTCTGGACCGCCCGCTGACCGGCAACATAGGCGGCGGCCTCGCTGAACAGCGTGCGCAGGTCGACACCGGTCAATTTGCCGCCGTATGCGCCAAGCACCGCCAGGACCGGCGGGCGATCCACGGGCTGCCCCATCAGAGTGCCCATGACCCGTTGATAGGAATTCATGGCAGCTCCCCGCGAGCTTCCGCCTGCAGACGCATGAACAGTTCATCCGCCCCGATGGCGTTGTGAGCGGTGCCGTCTCCACCGACCTCCGCCACCAGCTCCGGACGCCAGTTGAACACCGCGCCGCCGACCGCCAGTTTGATCCGTCCGGCAAAAGCGCCTTCATCAATCAACTGCCGCAGTTTGCGGATGTTCAACGCCGTGGTCTGCATCATGGCAGAGGCGCCGATCACACAGGCATTCACTTCAAGCGCCTTGGCAAGGAGTTCCTCCGCGGGGACATCATTGCCAAGATCGTGCACCTCCCACCCGGCGGCAGCCAGAAACAACCCCACCGTCTTGCGGCCGAGGCTGTGAAAATCATCCTCGATATTGCCGATCACGACAGCGCCTTTGCCGTGGGCGTTATCAGCCTTGTCCGGAATACAACGCAGCAGCGTGTCTTCGGCGATTTTCGAGGCAACAAAGTTCTGCGCCAGCGACATCGTCTCAGCCTCCCAGAGCTGTCCCAGCCGGACGATGGCCGGGTCGAGGATATCGGCAATCACCTGGCGTGGCTCAACGCCGGACGCAAGGACCTGTTCCACCAGCGCCGCGGCGGCGGAGCGGTCGGCATTGATCATGGCGGTCAGCAATTGATCACTTAGCTTTTGCGGGTTCATGAAATGACTCCTTGGCATGCAGGTGCCGAGGACGAAAACGGGGGCTATTTTCCCGCCGCAAACCTCATCAGCGAACTTGATTGTGCATGCAAGTTTGTAACCAAAAAATTCAGCCCTTCGCGCTGACCGCCCCACTGACTTGTGGTTCCAGATTGAAACCTCAAGCCCGCAACTCCTGAGTTGGCCCCGCCCTCAGCGACACCCCTGATGGAAAATCACCGGGGTCAAGTCTTGATTCATTACAGGAAAATCGCCGGGGTCAAGTCTTGATTC
>CALJLX010000649.1 GCA_937982495.1 uncultured Desulfuromonas sp. | reverse complement strand
ATACGGCGACCACCGAGATCTACACTCTTTCCCTACACGACGCCCTTCCGATCTCACAACTGCTGCCGCTGAGGCCCGGTCAGCAGATGGATTTCACTATCATCAAAAAGAAAGCCCAGGGATTCGGCGAAGCGCAGACCGGCGAGGCACTGCTCCTCGACGCCAAGGGTGGAGCCGCTCTCCAGGTCATCCCGGTAGAAGGCGAGTCGGCGACTTTCGCGAAGATGGAAGACCACCGCAACCCGCGCCCCCTGGGTAGCGGCATAGACGCAGACATAGGCCTCGGCCTGCTGGGCCTGAAGTCCCGGCAAGGCGACCTGAACATCCCCCAGGGAACGATGCAGGCGCAGTACCCGTTCGGCGGGGAGCGCCAGACGCAGGGTATTCCGGTCCCACTGGAACATGGTGGTCCCTCCCAATCAATCTTCCGGGGAAAAATCCGTGAGCAGACGGAACTGCCGGAAGCGCTCATGCACCTGTTCGATGTCGAGGGTTTTCAGGCGATTCAGGCTGAAATCTTCGACGTTGAACGAGGCCATGATCGAGCCGAAAATGATCGCCTGGCGGATGTTGGCGTCGGCCAGGTTGCGCGTAGAGGCGAGATAGCCCATGAAGCCGCCGGCAAAGGTGTCGCCGGCCCCGGTGGGATCGAAGACGGTCTCCAGGGGATAGGCCGGAGCCGTGAAAATGCTGTGTTCGGTGAACATGATCACCCCGTATTCCCCGCGCTTGACCACCAGGGTTTTCGGCCCCATGGCCAGGACCGCCCGGGCCGCCTTGACCAGATTGGCTTCCCCGGCGAGTTGGCGGGTCTCTCCCTCGTTGATCACCAGCAGATCGACGTGCCGCAGGGTCTTGAGCAACGCCTCCCGCTTTCCGGAAATCCAGAAGTTCATGGTATCGCAGGCGACCAGCCGGGGCCGTTTCACCTGCTTGAGTACTTCCAGCTGCAATTCGGGGTCGATGTTGGCGAGAAAGACATATTCGGCGTCTTCGTAGCCGGCGGGCAGCTCGGGACGGAAGGTTTCAAAGACATTGAGCTGGGTGTCGAGGGTCTGCGCTTCGTTGAGATCGAAGCCGTAACGCCCTTTCCAGCGGAAGGTCCGCCCCGGCGCGGTGCGCAGGCCGCGCAGGTCGATCTCGCGGGATTCGAGAAAGCGGCGGTGCTCGTCGGGAAAATCCTCGCCGACCACGGCCACCAGCTGCACATCGGTGAAAAAGCTGGCCGCCGTGCTGAAAAAGGTGCCGCTGCCGCCGAGAACCTCCTCGACCTGGCCAAAAGGGGTCGCCACCGAATCGAATGCCACCGAACCCACCACCAACAAACTCATAGGTCGATCAACCTTCCTGTGAATAAAAAGAGTGTCAAGAACTTTACCCCCGGACCCACGCCGCCGCAAGCGGGCACGGGAAAAGGGATTAGAGATAGCGCCCGATCAGCAGCTCGAGCTTGTTGCGGGTCGCCTCGGGAATCCGGTCGCGTTGGGTCATGATCGCGTACTTGAGCGCTTCGCCGCAGCCGCAGTCCCGGGGAGTCGCCAGCTGCCGCGCGGCACGACGGATGATGTCGCGGGCGGTCGCCACATTGTGCTGAATGATAGCGAGCACCGCTTCGATGGAGACATCCTCATGCTCGGCGTGCCAGCAGTCGTAATCGGTCGCCAGGGCGACGGTGGCGTAGCAGATTTCCGCCTCGCGCGCCAGGCGCGCCTCGGGGATATTGGTCATGCCGATAACGTCGACGCCCCAGCTCCGGTAGATATTGGACTCGGCGCGGGTGGAGAAGTTCGGTCCCTCGATACAGAGATAGGTCCCCCCCTTGTGCGCGGTAGCGCCGGCGGCGATCGCCGCGTCATAGAGCACGGCGGCCAGATCGGCGCAGACCGGATCGGCGAACTGCACATGCCCGACCACCCCCTCGCCGAAGAAGGTCGAGGCCCGCTTGCCCTGAGTGCGGTCGAAAAACTGGTCGGGGATGACGATCTGCCCGGGAACGATCTCCTCCTTCATGCTCCCCACCGCCGAAACGGAGATGATGCGTTCGACTCCAAGCTGCTTCATCCCGTGGATATTGGCCCGATAGTTGACCTCGGAGGGGAGCAGCCGGTGACCCCGTCCGTGGCGGGGGAGAAAGACCATCCTGACCCCGTCCAGCAGCCCCGTCACATAGGCGTCGGAGGGCGCGCCGAAGGGGGTGTCGAGAACCACTTCGCGAATGTCGGTGAGTTGTTCGATTTCGTAAAGACCGCTGCCGCCGATGACGCCGATAACCGGTTGAGACATACCTGTTCGTTCCTCCCATATCCAATGGAAAAAATAGCGTTAATCGCCCAGCCCGGCCGCCCCTGTCGTCGGCGCCGGCAACCGCCCCTGGGACTTTTCCAACTTGCCCTTGAGCTGACCGCAGGCTGCCGAGATATCCTGTCCCTTGCTGGCGCGGCGGATGGCGACGATATTGCGGTTTAAAAGATAGGTTTGAAAAGCCTCGATCGCTTCGGCGGTCGGGGCCCTGAAGGGCGAGCCTTCATGCTCGTTGTAGGGAATCAGATTGACCTTGGCCTTGATGCCGTGGAGCAGCGTCACCAGACGTTTGGCATCCTGAGGAGAATCATTCACATCGCGGATGAGAATGTATTCGAAGGTGATGCGCTGCCGGGGCTGCAGGGGAAAGTCGCGGCAGGCCGCCATCAACTCCTTGAGGGGATAGCGGCGGTTGATCGGCATCAGCTCGTCGCGCACCGCGTCGGTGGTGGCGTTGAGGGAAACCGCCAAGTTCACTCGGATGCGCTCCCCCAATTCCCGCATTTGCGGCACCAGTCCCGAAGTCGAAAGCGTGACCTTACGCACGCCGAAGTTCAACCCCTCTTCCAGATAGAAAATCCGCAGGGCCTTGACCACGTTATCGAGATTGTGCAGGGGCTCGCCCATGCCCATCAGCACCAGGTTCTGCACCGGCCCGTCCTTGAGCGCCGCGCAGACCTGATTGACGATTTCCCCCGGCTCGAGATCGCGCACCAGGCCGAAGGTTCCGGTCAGGCAGAAGGAACAGTGCATGGCGCAGCCGACCTGGGTGGAAATGCACAGGGTCGCCCGCTCGTTCTCCATGGGGATGCGCACCGTCTCCACGGTCTGGCCGTCGGCCAGCCGGAAGAGGTATTTCTTCGTCCCGTCCCGGCTTTCCTCGACCAGTTCGGGGCTCCAGTCGGAGATGGTCGCCCAACGCGCCAGATCCTCGCGGAAATCCTTGGCCAGGTCGGTCATCTCGGCAAAAGAGGTCACGCCCCGACCGTAGATCCAGCGCAGGATCTGCTTGGCGCGAAAGGGCTTGTGCCCCCGCTCGGCAAGCAGGACGGACAATTCTTCGAGGGTCAGATTTTTTAAATCGATCAAACTTCCGGAGCTCATAAAAATGTCGTTCGTCGCTGATTTTACATGAAAAAACCCCTCGGATCATAGCCGAAGGGTCGTCTTTTCACAAGGTTAATCTGGTCCGGAGGGGGATTAGAGCAGTTCCAGCCCGGAGAAGAAATAGGGGATTTCGAAGGCGGCGGTTTCCGGAGCGTCGGAGCCGTGAGTGGCGTTTTCACCGATGGAGGTGCCGAATTCCTTGCGCATGGTGCCGGCGGCGGCATCGGCGGGATTGGTGGCACCCATCAGGTCGCGCCACTTCTTGATGGCGCCGGCCGCTTCGAGGACCATGACCACGCAGGGGCCGCTGCTCATGAAGTCGGTGAGTTCACCGAAGAAGGGGCGCTCTTTGTGTACATAGTAGAAGCCTTCGGCCTCGACCTTGCTCATGTAGAGCTTCTTCAGGCCGACAACCTTGAACCCTTCGGCGTAGATACGGGCGAGAATCTTGCCGGCGTGACCGGCGGCGAAGGCATCGGGCTTGATGATGGCGAATGTTCTTTCCATGGGGCAACTCCTTGAATGACGGATTGTTTTTAACTCGCGAAAGCGTCGCGTCTTTTAGCATCCTGTATAGAGAAAGTCAAGATAATCAACGGAAATCCCCGCCCCTCCCGGTCCCTCCCCTTATTCAAACTCGATCAGATAGTAGAGGTCGGCGCCGCTCTCGACGCCGACGCTCGATTCGAGCTCCCAGCGTTCAAAGAGGCGGTAACGCATGCGGAATTCGTTGGTGCTGGTAAAGAGGGAATGACCCAGGCTGATATAGAGCCGGGGGCTCAGATATTTGCCGATGGTCACCACCGAGGAGCTCACATCGCCGCTCCCCGCCTGCACCTCCAGCACATCGATGCCGAGGCGGCGTTTGAGCCGATCCTGCAGAACCACCGACTCCCCCTGGGAAAGGAGGACCCCCGCCGCCGTCATGAGCAGGTCGGTATCGCCGCCGGCGGCGCCCAGGGGGCGTCCCAGAACCATGTAGGACAGGATGTCGGTGTCAGGCATGAGCGGGTCGGAATAGAGCTTCACCAGCGGCCGGCGCGGAGTGCCGGTGACCCGCACCCCGGCCTTGACTTCCCCGGCGGTGCGCAGGGCGAGGATATCGAGGGTCGGACGATCGACCGGCCCGCCGGCGAAGAGGATATTGCCGCGTTCGACCTTGAGGCCGATGCCGTAGGCGGAATAGGCCCCTTCCTTGATTTCGATCCGCCCCCGGCCGTTGATCTCTTCAAGATTTCGAGCCAGAATCTCGACCTCTCCGCCCAACCGGGCATCGACCCCGGCCGTCTTGACCAGCACGCGCTCCCCGAGAATCACGCGGACGGCGGCGTCCA
>CALJLX010000648.1 GCA_937982495.1 uncultured Desulfuromonas sp. | reverse complement strand
CAGCCTCAGCCTCAGCCTCAGCCTCAGCCTCAGCCTCAGCCTCAGCCTCAGCCTCAGCCTCGGGTTCGGGTTCGGGTTCGGGTTCGGGTTCGGTCCGGGGGGAATTATCCGCTAGAACAGAAGCGGCAAGCGCAGCCTCAGAAGACGGGGACGCTACCGGCAGAACCGGAGCCGCAAGTGCGGGCAGGGGTGTTTCAATAGAAGAAGGAGCGGAACTGGGGGCAGAGGGCTCCTCCGGCAGGGGAGCTGCTTCCTCCCGTGAAAAATCCGCGGCCACTACGGCGGGGGGGGACACCTTGGCACCAACCAGGTGGGAGATGCCCGAAGCAGCGAGAAGCTGACGCCCTTCCGGATCCCCAGCCATCGCCGTCAAGGCCAATTCCAGGCGGTTGCGCAGACCCCGCCGAACCCCCTGGCGGGCAACCACCAGCTCGGTGGTCTGTCCGGAGACAGCCGCAAGGGGTACTACGGTAGCCAACACCTCGAACTCTCCAGCCTGCTGCCGGCGGACATAGCTGACGGTAAAAGCCGCCACGTCGACGGTCCGATAGCGATTCAACCATTCATGAAGATCGGCAACCTCCTGAAACTCCCGTACCTCCACCTCTTCACCGAGCCGTCGGGCGAGGTAGTCGGCCAAGACCCGGGCCTGTTCCAAGGAAGAAAAAAAATGGGTCGCGTTGGGAACGACACCGAAGGTGAGACGCGCCTGGACCGGCGCCGCCCAGCAAAAAATCATGAACAACAGAAACAGCAGCCTGACTCGCATCACAGCAAAGGATCCTTTACCGGGAAAAACCCACAGGTGAGTTCACATTCCATCATAACAGGGGATCCGCGATCGGCCCGCCGGCGGCCAGACATTCCCGAGCCGCCGCCACCAGAAAGAGGGAGCCGGCCACCAAAACGATATCCCCCGGCCGCTGCTCATCCAGAGCGGCCTCCAAAGCCTCCGCGCAGCAAGCAAAGACCCGGGCCGAGCGTCCGTAGTCCCGACCCAACCGGGCCAAAGTCTCCGGCGGCACCGGCTCTTCGACCGGGGGCGTCGTGCAATAGAGCTCCGTAACCCAAGGCAAAAGCGGGGAAAGGATCGCTGAAGCCTCCTTGTCCCCTTTCAGTCCGACGACCCAGCGGACGACGCGGGGCTCGAGGCGGCGCAGATAGTCGGCAAGCACCGCCGCCCCACCCTCGTTATGGGCGCCGTCAAGAAGGATACGCCGTTCCCCGCCCCACCACTCCAATCGACCGGGCCAGCGCGTCTTGGCGAGCCCGGCGCGCGCGACCGCCGGCGTCAGAGGCACCCCCTGTTCGGCGAGAACTTCCGCCGCGCCCAGGGCCAGGGCCAGGTTCTCTCGCTGATGGGCGCCGGGGAGGCCGGGGCGCAGCCCTTCCAACTCCCAGCGGTGGCCGCGCCAAGACAAAGGAGCGTCATCTCCGTCGGGCCCGAGGACGTTGCCGACATCGCGGACCGGAGCCTGCCTCTCCCGAGCCAGGGAGTGAAGTACCCGATCGACCTCAACCGCCTGACGCCCCAGCACCAGGGGGACGCCGGGCTTGATGATTCCCCCCTTTTCCCCGGCGATGGTCGCCAAGTCGTCGCCAAGATGCGCGGCATGATCGCGGCAGATCGAGGTGATGACCGTCACCCGGGGACACTCGACGGCATTGGTGGCGTCGAGCCGTCCGCCCATGCCCGTCTCCAGCACCGCGAAATCGACCCGTTCCCGCTGAAAATGGAGCAGGGCCATGGCCGTGGTGAACTCGAAGAACGTGTTCGGCAGGTTCCCGGCGACCTTCCGTAGCTCCTCGGTATAGGCCGCCACTCGTGTTTCCGCGATGGGTACGCCGTTAACCCGGATGCGTTCGGTGAAGGAATGGAGATGGGGGGAGGTGTAGAGTCCGACCCGCAGTCCCGCTTCCCGCAGAATCCGGTCCAGGTAAGCGCAGACCGACCCTTTGCCGTTGCTGCCGGCGACATGGATGACGCCATAGGCGCGCTCGGGACGGCCGAGCCGGTCGAGCAGGGCACGGATGTTGTTCAGGCCCAGCTTGATGCCGAATTTCTGCAGCCCGTAGAGGTAATCGAGACTCTCCCGATAGGCCACGGATCAGCTCTTGGTGAAGATCCGCAGAATCTGGGAGAGGCGCTGCTTCATTTCCTGCCGGCGGACGATCATATCGACCATGCCGTGCTCCAGCAGGTATTCGGAGCGCTGGAAGCCTTCGGGCAGGGTTTGGCGAATCGTCTGCTCGATGACCCGGGGACCGGCGAAGCCGATCAGCGCCTTGGGCTCGGCCATGTTGATGTCGCCGAGCATGGCGAAACTGGCGGTCACGCCGCCGGTGGTGGGATCGGTGAGGACGGAAATAAAGGGCAATCCGGCTTTCTTCAACTTGGCCAGGGCGGCGCTGGTCTTGGCCATCTGCATCAGGGAGAGAATGCTCTCCTGCATGCGCGCCCCGCCCGAGGAGGAGAAGATGATGACCGGACAACGTTTTTCCAGCCCCAGTTCGATGACCCGGGTGATCTTCTCCCCGACCACCGAACCCATGCTGCCCCCCATGAAACCGAAGTCGAAAACGGCAATGGCCGTCGGCAGTCCCTCGATCGTCCCCTTGCCGCAGATCACCGCGTCGCCGCTGCTCTTCTTGACGGCGGCGCGAATCCGGTCCTTGTAGCGTTTGGAATCCTTGAAATCGAGAAAGTCCACCGACTCCATGGCGGCATCCATCTCGGCGAAGGAACCCTGGTCGATCACGAGATTGATCCGTTCCCGGGCGGAGATGCGGAAGTGGTAGTCGCACTTGGGGCAGACGTTGAGGTTGCGCTCGACTTCCTTGGTGTAGATGATCTCGTTGCAGTTTTTGCATTTGGTCCAGACCCCCTCGGGCATCTGGACTTTTTTCGATTCCACTTCGGCGATGGGTGCCTTGGAGCGCTTGAACCAGGACATATGTCTACCTCGTGATGATTTAGTTTTGGCGTGAGCTCGTCGAACGGTTTGGAAGCGGCGTAAAATGCCGTTTCCGCAAGTTCGCCCAGGGCGAGGCAGGCGCTGGTCGCACCTTGCGCCAGAACGAATTCCCTACATTAATCCAAGCCTTGCTCCATTTCAACCGTTTTCTCGGACGGCGATTTCCCGAACCCGAGTCAGCAGATCGAGAAACATGGAGGCATCGATCCGCCCGGTCTGAACATTGTAACGACTGGTATGGTAACTGGCGACCAGGGTCAGGCCGTTGGCCAAAAGATAGGCCGCGCCGTGGCCAAAGGGGCAATCAGCGAGCCGGACGATCAGCCCCGCTTCCTTGAAAAGGCGCAGGCAACTGACAAAGGCCCCCTGACCGAGGGCCAGCACCACCTTGAGCCGGGACAAAGCGGCCAACTCCGCCGCCAGAAAGGGGCGACAGCGGTCGAACTCGACGGGCAGCGGCCTGTTCTCCGGCGGCGCGCATTTGACCGCGTTGCTGATGTAGAGATCGGTCAGGCGCAACCCGTCGCCGAGGCCGGAAACCTCCGGGCGGCTGGCGAAACCGGCCTGGTGCAGCAGGGGATACATGAAATCCCCGGCGCCGTCGCCGGTGAAAGGGCGCCCGGTACGATTGGCGCCGTGCGCGCCGGGGGCCAACCCGACCAGCAGCACCCGCGCCTGGGGATCGCCGAAGCCGGGCACCGGTCGGTTCCAGTAATCCGCCCGGGCACGCCCTCCCTTCGGCGGCAGGGCGCCCAGATAGTCGACCAGGCGCGGGCAGCGGCGACAGCTCGCCACCTCTTGGGCAAAGGCCTTGTCCATCCCCTGTTCTCTCCGACTCAGGCCGACGGCTTGCCGGCGGACCTGGGCTTGCCCCGGCGCCGGGGTTTCTTGGCCTTGGCGGCGGGCGCCGGCTTGGCGTGGGCGGGGGGGGCTTTTTTACGGGGCGCGCCGCGTTTGTAGTCCCAGAAGAAATCGTCCTCCTCGGGAAACCGGCTGGGAATCTTGCGCCCGATATACTCCTCGATGTCGGGCAGATGGAAGACCAGATCCTCGTCGGCGAAGCTGATCGCCTTGCCGAGAGCCCCGGCCCGGGCGGTGCGGCCGATGCGATGGACGTAGTCCTCCGGATCCTGGGGCAGGTCGTAGTTGATGACGTGGCTCACGGCATCGATGTGAATCCCCCGGGAAGCGACGTCGGTCGCCACCAGGAAGGTCAGCTTGCCCTCCTTGAAGTCGGCGAGGATGCGCATCCGCTTGTTCTGCGGGATATCCCCGGAGATCACCGCCGCTTTCAGCTCGTTGGCCTTGAGGCGCTCGGTGAGATACTCGGCTTCCCGCTTGGTATTGACGAAAACCAAGACCCGTTCGGCGTCCAACTCCTTCTTGAGCAACCCCATCAGCAGCGGGAACTTTTCCCGCCGGGAGGCATGATAAAGCAACTGCTCGACCCGTTCGGCGGTGACCTGCTCGGGCAGGATTTCGACCCGTTCCGCCAGATCCATGAACTCGTAGGCCAGCTCACGCACCCGTGGGGACAGGGTGGCGGAAAAGAGCATGGTCTGGCGATGTTCGAACCCCGGAAGCTTGCGCAGGATATAGCGCAGGTCCTTGATGAAGCCCATATCGAACATGCGGTCGGCTTCGTCGATAACCAGCGCCTCGATGCGGTCGAAGGTAAAAACCCGCTGTTTGGCGTAGTCGATCAGCCGTCCCGGGGTGGCGACGATGATGTCGACGCCGTCCTTCAGGGCCTGACGCTGCTTGTCGTAGTCCATACCGCCGAAGATCGCCTGCACCTTGATCGGGCAGTGGGCCCCGAGTCCCTTGGCATCCTCGACGATCTGCACCACCAGTTCGCGGGTCGGCGCCATGATCAGGGCGCGGGGGTTGTTGCTGGTGCGTTTGCCGCTGGTCAAAAGGCGGGTAAAGAGGGAGACGAGGAAGGCGGCGGTCTTGCCGGTGCCGGTCTGGGC
>CALJLX010000647.1 GCA_937982495.1 uncultured Desulfuromonas sp. | reverse complement strand
ACGCCGGTCTTGGACATCAAACCCTACGTCCCCTACGCCGACGCCTTTCCCGACGCCAAAGCCGGCTGGATCGACGAACTGGACGCCCAGCTCGGGCGCCGCTGGGCGCCGGGACCGCGCAAGCCCCGATAAGCAAAGACCCTGCTCAAAAAACGAAGGACGGCCGAAGAAGCCGTCCTTTTTTACCGATGGGGGATGGGAACGATTACGGCTGGGCGTTTTTTTCCGCCAGCACGCCAACGGCGCGGGACAGTTTGGCCTGTTCGATCTTTTCGGAGAGAACGATGGTACAGACGATGAGGAAAATGATCATGATGAGCATGGGCAGGGCGTCGCACAGCAGAAAGGTGAGGAGGCCGCGCCTCGGGCCTACTTTCACGGCAACCCGTTCTTGGATCTCGCGGTGGTCAGGTCGCGTTGTCATGGGATGGTCCTTTCCCTCGATAAACAAACTCAGCGAAAAGGGAGGAGAAAACCTTGCAGACGATTTAATAGCAAAGAACCTGCCAACTCTGAAAACCGGATAACCCAGCGAAATCCATAAGCCCCGGACTCACCCCCGGGGCGCTCTCCGCCCCCGGCTGTCGATTTTTTTGACACCTGTGTAAAAAAAGCCATAAAAACGGGCGCGGCCTCCCCTACTCCATGCGCTTCTTGAACAGCCAGGTCGCCAGCGTCAGGGTGACGCAGGCGATGATCGCCATCGGCCAGGTCTGCGCCCAGACCACCGCCGCCGAGACATCCTTGAGAAAAATGCCCCGGGAAATGGTCATGAAGTAGCGCAGGGGGTTGCCGTAGGAGAGGGTTTGCAGCCAGTGCGGCATGTTTTCGATGGGGCTGGCGAAGCCGGATAGGATGGTCGCCGGCACCAGGAAGAGGAAGGCGCCCAGCACCGCCTGCTGCTGGGTCATGGACAGGGACGAGACGAACAGGCCGACGCCGATGATCGCCAGCAGAAAGACCGCCATGGCGGCGAAGAGCAGCGGCAACGAGCCGTTCAGCGGCACGCCCAGCACCGTCACGCCGATCAAGACGATGAGAGCACCTTCGACCATGGCGATGAGCAGCGCCGGCAGGGCCTTGCCGATGAGGATTTCCAGCGGCCGCAGGGGCGAGACCAGCAACTGCTCGAAGGTTCCCATCTCCCGCTCCCGGGCCACGGACAAGCCGGTGACCAGCAGACCGACGACCGTGGTCAGGATGCAGACCAGGCTCGGCACCGTGTACCAGCGGAAATCGAGATTGGGGTTGAACCAGTTGCGCGCCTCCAGATGCACGCCCCCCGCTTGCCCCCGGCCGGACCACTCGGCCCGGTAGGCCTCAAGGATGCGCTGGGCGTAGCCCTGGACGATCTGCGCCGCGTTGGTCTTGCGCCCGTCGAGAATGAACCCGGCCCGGGCGGTGCCGCCGCCCTCCAGTTCGCGGGAGAAATCAGCGGGAATCCAGAGCACGGCGATGGCCTGTTGGCGGTCGATGACCTCGGGGATCTCCTCGGCCCGGCGCAGATGCAGCACCGCGCCGAAGGTGGCCGCCGCCATGAAATCCCGCTCCAGGGCCAGGGCCGGCCGCCCATGATCGAGGTTGAGGATGGCCAGGGTCTGGTTTTTGACTTCCTGGGTGGCGGCGAAGGAGAAGATAAAGAGCTGGATCAGCGGCGGCACGATCAGCACCAGGCGCCCGCGCTTGTCGCGCAGATTGGCGAGCAATTCCTTGACGAGCAGGGCGAGGATGCGGTTGACCATGGCTCACCTCAGACGCTTGACGGTTTTGCCGGCGGTGAGCAGGAAGAGGAGCGCGGCCAGAAGCAGCAGGATGCCGACATTGGGCAGCAGCAGCGACCAGACGTCGCCGACCAGAAAAATGGTCTGGAGATTGGTCACCAGGTAGCGTGCCGGGATGACATGGGTCAGGGCGCGGACCGCGGGGGGCATCGAGGCGATTTCGAAGATAAAACCGGACAGGAGAAAAGCCGGAAGAAAGCCGGTGACGAGGGCGGCCATGGCGGCGAGAAACTGATTTTTCGCGGCCGAGGAGATCAGCAGCCCCTGCCCCAGCGCCGCCAGCAGAAAGGCGCCGGAACTGAGCAGCAACGCCGCCACCGACCCGCGAAAGGGGAGCGCGAAGAGAGTCACGGAGATTGCCACGCTGATGAGCATGGCAAGCATGCCCAGCACGAAATAGGGAAAGAGTTTGCCGACGAGCAGTTCCGTGATGGCGACCGGGGTCGCCATCAGCGCTTCCATCGTGCCCCGTTCCCACTCCCGCGCCACCACCAGGGCGGTGAGCAGGGTGCCGATGATCGCCATGATGATCGCCAGCGCCCCGGGCAGCAGGGAGTTGCGGCTCTCCAACTCCGGATTGAACCAGATGCGCGGCGCCAGCTCCGGGCCGCCGAAACTCCGACCGGACTCCTGCAAGCGTCGGTTCCACCAGTCGCGAACCACCCCCTGGGCGTAGTTCTGCACATAGTTGGCGGTGTTGGTCTCGCTGCCGTCGGCGATCACCTGCAATGGGGCGAAATCCCCCGCCCTTCCCGCCCGCCGCGAGAAATCCCCGGGGATCACCACCAGCCCCCGCAAGCGCCCGGCCATCAGTTCCGCTTCCAGCGGCCGGATGTCGCGGGCGACCTCGATCCGGAAATAGGGACTGGCGCGAAAGGCGGCGACCAGGTCGGCGGCCTCCTCGCCCGCGTCCCGTACCGCCACGCCGAGCCGGATCTCCCGGGCATCGAGGGAGACTCCGAAGCCGTAAAGAAAGAGCAGGATCACCGGCAGCACGAAGGCGATGAGCAGGCTGCTGGGATCGCGCAGGATCTGGACGAATTCCTTGCCGATGAGCGCGGCCATCCGCCGCGAGCGGCCGTTCACGCCTTCGCTCCTTCCCCTTCGTCCCATTGCCGCAGCAAGGCAATAAAGGTCTCTTCCAGGGTCGGATCGGGAAGCGCCGCGCTCGCGACCTGGGCCTTGAGATCGTCGGGCGCCCCGCAGGCGATCATCCGTCCCCGGTAGATCAGGCCGAGGCGATCGCAATATTCCGCCTCGTCCATGAAATGGGTGGTGACCAGCACCGTCACGCCGCGCTCCACCAGGCCGTTGATGTGGGTCCAGAATTCCCGCCGGGTCAGGGGATCGACGCCGGAGGTCGGCTCGTCGAGGAAGAGTACCGGCGGCTCGTGCATCACCGCGCAGGCCAGGGCCAGGCGTTGCTTGAAACCGAGGGGCAGCTCCCGGGCCGAGGCCTTGAGGTGGGGGGTCAGCCCGAAAATCTCGATCATGCGCGTCACCGACTCTTTTCGCCGCGCCCCGGCAAGACCGTAGACCCCGGCGAAAAACTCCAGGTTCTGCCGGGTCGACAGGTCGCCGTAGAGGGAAAACTTCTGCGCCATGTAGCCGAGGTGGGATCGGGCCTTGCCCGGCGCGGCGCGGAGATCGAAGCCGCCGACCCGGCTGCCGCCGGCGCTCGGTCGCAGCAGGCCGCACAGCATCTTGAAGGTGGTCGATTTGCCCGCGCCGTTGGGGCCGAGCAGGCCGAAGATCTCGCCCCGGCGGATGCTGAAACCGATCCCGCTCACCGCCGTGAAGTCGCCGAAGCGCTTGCTCAGTCCGGCGGCCTCGACGGTCGCTTCCCGCTCCCCGGGTAAGGGGCGCATGGCCTCGGCCAGGGCCGAAACCCCGCCGGGACCACCGCCGAGGATGTCGACATAGGCATCCTCGAAGCGGGGCGGCACCGGAACCAAACGGGCCTCGGCGCCGGCCGCGAACGGCTCCGGCGCGGGGGGCGCCTGACCGGACCGCAGAACGATGCGCACGTCGCGCCCCTGAACGATGCCGTCCTGCACCTCGGCTTGCTGGAGGGCGCGGGCCAAAACCCGGCGGCGATCGCCGGAAATTCCCCGCACCTGGAAACAACGGCCCGCCACCCGTTCCGTCAACGTCCCCGGAGGACCGGAAAAGAGCAGCCGCCCGCCGTCGAGGAGCAGCACCTCGCGACAACGCTCGGCTTCGTCCAGATAGGCGGTGGACCAGATCACCGCCGTCTCGGCGTCCACCAGCTCGCCGACCATGCGCCACAACTCGCGACGGCTGACCGGGTCGACGCCGACGCTCGGCTCGTCGAGCAGCAGCAGACGCGGTTTGCGGATCAGGGCGCAGGCCAGCCCGAGCTTCTGCTTCATCCCCCCGGAAAGCCGTCCGGCCAGGCGGTCCTGAAACGGCTCCAGGCCGGTGAAGGCGAGCAGCCGCGCCAACGCCCGTTGCCGCTCGGCGCCGGTGACGTCGTGCAGGTCGGCGTACAGGCGCAGATTCTGCCCCACCGACAGATCCTCGTAGAGCCCGAATTTCTGCGGCATGTAGCCGATGAGGCGCTGGAGTTTTTCCGCTTGGTCGCGGGTATCCAGGCCGAAGACCCGAAGGCTCCCCGCCGTCGGCCGCAACAGCCCGGTCAGCAGCCGCAGCAGGGTGGTCTTGCCGGCGCCGTCGGGACCGACCAGGCCGGTGACGATACCGGGGCGGATGAGGGCGGAGAGACCGTCAAGGGCGAGAGGGGCGCCCTTGTCGTAGCGATAGGAGAGGTTTTCGATGACCAACGCCGAGGCGTCCATGGCGGTCACGGGCGGGGAGACGGCGGCGCGTCCAGCGGAATCCGCACGGTGACCGGCATCCCCTGGCGCAGGCCGTGATCGGGATCGGCGGCGATGACCCGCAGCTGATAGACCAGCTTGGTGCGCAGCTCCTCGGTCTGCACCGTCTTCGGGGTGAATTCCGCCTCGGGGGAGATGTAGCCGATGTGCCCGACATAGGGCTCGGGCCGGGAGTCGGTCAAAATCTCCGCCGTCATGCCGGGGCGGATGCGCCCGAGATCCGGTTCCTCGACGTAGGCGCGAATCCACGCCGGGGTATCGAGGGCGAGGGTCAGCACCGTCTGCCCGGCGGCGATGACGGCCCCCGGCTCTTCCACCCGGGTGAGAATGACGCCCTCGTCCGGCGCCCGGCATTCGCTGTCGGATAGGCGCGTGCGGGCGAAGGCGACCCGGGCCCGGGCGGCGCGCAGGTCGGCGCGAGCGGCGGCAATCTCCTCGCGACGGAAGCCTTCGCGGGCCAGCTTCAACCCCTCGCGGGCGGTGGTCAGGCGCGCCCGGGCCTCGGCCAGATTCGCCCGGGCGTCGTCGGCCGACTGGCGGGGAACGGCCCCCTCGGCCAGCAGGGCGGCGAGCCGGCCGTACTCCACCTCCAGATTGTCCGCCCGCGCCTGCCGTTCCCGCACCAGCGCCTCGGCCTGGGCGATTTCCTGGGGACGGCTGCCGGCTTCGAGCTTGGCCAGCCGCGCCGCCGCCTGCGCCTCCTGGGCGAGGGCCAGTTCCAACTCGTTCCCATAAGGGGTCGCGTCCAGTCGCGCCAGCAGGTCGCCGGAAGCGGCCCGCGCCCCCTCCTGCAAGGGCATTTCCGCGATCCGGCCCGGCACCCGGAAACCGAGATCGACCTTGCGGATATCGACGTTGCCGTACAAGGCCAGCGTCCCCGCCGCCCCGGGCTTTCGCGCCCAGGGTTCGCGGTAGGCGACGCCGACGGCGAGCACGACTAGCAGCATCAGCAGCAGGGGCAGCTTTCTCCTCATGACCGGCTTTCTTCCTCCCCAATTCGTGCCTGTGCATCGCGCAAGGGAGTCCGGGCGAAAAACTCCGTCAGGGCCGCCTCGTCCAGGGACTCTTCCGCCAGCAACCGCTCCGCCAGGCCCTCCAGCACCGGCCGGTTCGCCTCCAGCAGGTCTTCGGCCCGCCGTTCCGCCTGCCGGGTCAAGGCTTCGATCTCCTTGTCGATCAGGCGGGCGGTCTCTTCGCTGAAGCTCTTCTCCGTCGCCAGGCGGCGGCCGAGAAAGGGATGTTCCACCCCCCGCTCCAGGCTCACCGGCCCGAGGCGCTCGCTCATCCCCCACGGGCAGACCATCTTCTCGGCCAGGTCCGTCGCCTGTTTGAGATCGTTCTGGGCGCCGGTGGAATATTCGCCGAAGACAAGCTTTTCGGCGGCGCGGCCGCCGAGGCTGATGGCCAGGCGATCCCGCAGATAGCCGTAACGGTAGTGATAACGGTCGTCGGCGGGGAGTTGCAGGGTCACGCCGAGGGCCTGGCCCCGGGGAATGATGGTGACCTTGTGGATCGGGTCGCTCCCCGGCAGGCATTTGGCCACCAGGGTGTGGCCGGCTTCGTGGATGGCGGTGATGCGCTTTTCCTCGTCGGAAAGGTAGAGTTTGCGCTCCAGCCCCAGCAGATGGCGCTCCTTGGCCCGTTCCAGATGGTCGTTGCCGATCGCCTCGGCCTGTTCGCGCCCGGCGATGAGCGCCGCCTCGTTCATCACCGCCTCCAGATCGGCGCCGACCATCCCCGGCGTCCCCTTGGCCAGGGGTGCCAGGTCGACACCCTCGGCCAGCTTGACCTTGCGGGCATGAACCTTGAGAATTTCCAGGCGGTCGCGCCAGTCCGGGCGTTCCACCACCACCTGGCGGTCGAAACGCCCCGGCCGCAGCAGCGCCGTATCGAGGACGTCCGGCCGATTGGTGGCCGCGAGGACGATCACTTCCTGATGGGCCTCGAAACCGTCCAGTTCGGACAAAAGCTGGTTGAGGGTCTGCTCGCGCTCGTCGTTGCCGCCCCCCAGTCCCGTTCCCCGGGAGCGGCCGACGGCGTCGAGCTCGTCGATGAAGATGATGGCGGGAGCGTTCTTCTTGGCGTTTTCGAAGAGATCCCGCACCCGGCTGGCGCCGACGCCGACGAACATCTCGATGAATTGGGAGGCGGAAATGGTGAAGAAGGGAACCTCGGCCTCGCCGGCCACGGCCCGGGCCAATAACGTCTTGCCGGTTCCCGGCGGCCCGACGAGAAGGATGCCGCGCGGCACCTTGCCGCCGAGCCGGGTGAAGTGCCGGGGATCGCGCAGATAGGCGATGATTTCCGCCAGCTCCTGCTTGGCCTCGGCGAGCCCGGCGACCTCGTTGAAGGTGACGCGGGAGAGTTGCTGACTATAGAGTTTCGCTCCGGAACGGCGGAACTGGCCGAAGAGGCCGCCGCCTGGACCGTTCGACTCGCGCATGCGCTTGAGGACGAACACCCAGACCCCGATGATCAACACCCAGGGGAGCAGCGAAATCAGCAGCGAACCCCAGAAGGTCGGTTTTTGGCTCGCCTGCGCCTCGATTTCCACACCGTTTTTTTCCAGCAGCGGCAGCAATTCGGGATCGGCCACCGGCGTCAGCACCGTTTCGAAGCGCAGATAGCCGACGGTAGCCGGCCCCTCTTCAGCGGGCAGATCCACCGCCTCGCGGAAGTTTCCCGAAACCTGCTCGCCGCGCATGCTTACACTCGCCACCCGGTCGCGGGCGAGTTCCGCCTTGAAGCGGCTGTAGGGCAGCTTGGCGACAGGCTCCTGGCGAGGGGCGAAGAGCAGCATGTAGGTAAAATTCACCGCCAAGAGCAGAACCATCAACAGCAGCAGGCGCTGCCAGGGGTCGTTGAGTTTCGCATCCGCCATGACCAACCGCTCCTTTCCAGCCGGTGTTCCTGAACAAGATTAACAGGCCTCGGAGAAAAGTCGTCCCGGAAGCAAAAAAGGGAGACCGAAACGGCCCCCCTTTTTTGCTGAATCCATCCTATTGCCTCAACCGACCGCCAAAAGTCCGGGATGCAGTCCGGTCAGGCAACGGCCGCCGTCTGGGGTAACGACGAAGGTGTTTTCGCTGCCGACCATGCCGATGCCGGCGATCCCCTTTTTCGGCTCGATCGCCAGGACCATGTTTTCCTGCAAAGGCTCGTCGAAGCCCTTGGCCAGCACCGGCCATTCGTCGATGTGCAGACCGATGCCGTGACCGAGAAACCGCGCCTGACGGGTGCCGAAGCCCATGAATCCATCGAGGAATTCCGGCTCCAGCGCGCCGGTGATCTGCGCGTAGATTTCCGAGGGGATGGCGCCGGGCTTGAGCAACGCGGCGACGGCGGCCTCGATCTCGATGCAGCGGCGGTGGACGCGCACCGCCTCCGCCGGCAGTTGGCCGCGATAGACATAGGTCAGGGTCTTGTCCGTGTGGTAGCCGTCGACCCCGCAGCCGATGTCGACGAAGACCAGATCGCCGGGGCGCAACAGCCGCTTGCGGCTACCGAGCAGCGGCACCGCCGGGCTCATGCCGTAGTTGCCGCCGGGACCGTCGAAGGAGGTGGGATAGATCGAGCTTTCGCCGAAACAGATGTGGCCGAGCAACACTTCTGTCTCGTACATGCCGAAGCGGGCCAGGCCATGATGCCCCTCGCGGATCATCGCCCCATAAAGATCCCCGGCGAATTCGGCTTCGCTGATCCCTTCCCGCAGCAGCTCGGGGACGCGCTCTTCGAGGATACGCTGATGGATGCGCCCCGACTCTTCCAGCCGTTCCAGCTCATAGGCGCTTTTCACCGCCCGCGTCGCCGCCAGGGAGAAATCGGCGGAAGCGGTCCGGGCAAAGCCGAAGTGCTTGTTGAAGCGCTCGTAAACCGCCAGCGGCACGCGCTCAGTTTCAAGATGGACGGTGTCGGGGAGCGCTCCCATGGCGGCGGCCGCGTCGCGAAAGCTGGTCATCGGCCGGATGTCGCCGAATTCCGATTCGTTCCGGGCGCGCTCCAGGCTGCGCCGCACCCAGTAGACGGCGGCGCCGTCCCGGGGAACGAGAAGGACGGCATCCTGCATGGTGCCGGTGAGATAGAACTGGTTGATCTTGCCGAAGACCGCCAGCAGCCGCCACTCGGGGC
>CALJLX010000646.1 GCA_937982495.1 uncultured Desulfuromonas sp. | reverse complement strand
TGCCGGGAGGCGGTGGAGCGGGCGGCGGTCGATCTCGATTTTCTGCGTCTCGACGCCGAGGCCTTCGCCACCTGTCCGGGGAACTCCGTCGACTACGCGCTGATGGAGAAGACCGCCGACGCGGCGGTGGTGCCGCTGGATGCCGGCTGGAGCGACGTCGGTTCCTGGTCGGCGTTGTGGGAAGTCGGGGAGCGGGACGGCGACGGCAACGTCACGCACGGCGACGTCCTTGCCCACGCCAGTCGCGATTGCTATCTGTATGCGGGCAGCCGCTTGCTGGCGACGGTCGGCGTGGAGAATCTGGTGGTGGTGGAGACCGCCGACGCGGTGCTGGTGGCGGCCAAGGACCAAGTGCAGGAGGTCAAGGAGATCGTCGCCCGGCTCAAGGAACGGAAACGCGGTGAAGCCCTGCTCCACCGGCGGGTCAATCGCCCCTGGGGGAGCTACGAATGCATCGGCGAGGCGCCCCGCTATCAGGTGAAGAAGATCGTCGTCGCCCCCGGCGCGGCCCTCTCCCTGCAACGTCATCACCATCGCGCCGAGCATTGGGTGGTGGTCAGGGGAACGGCGCGCATCACCCGCGGCGAGGAAACCTTTCTGCTCAGCGAGAACCAGTCGACCTACATCCCCCTCGGCGAGACCCATCGCCTGGAGAATCCCGGCAAGATTCCCCTGGAGCTGATCGAAGTCCAGTCTGGGAGTTATCTGGGGGAAGACGACATCGAACGCTTCGAGGATACCTACGGAAGAACCTGAGGAGACGCGTTAAGTGCAACTGAACTGCTTCAAAGCCTATGATATCCGGGGGCGCCTTCCCGATGAACTCAACGACGAGGTGGCCTACCGCATCGGCCGGGCCTATGCCCGGTTTCTCAAGCCCGGCAAGGTCATCGTCGGCCGCGACGTGCGCCTGTCCAGCGCCGGGCTGTGCGCGGCCCTGAGCCGGGGGCTGACCGAGGGCGGGGCGGATGTGCTCGACATCGGCCTGTGCGGCACCGAGGAGGTCTATTTCGCCACTTTTTACAGCCGCGCCGATGGCGGCATCATGGTCACCGCCAGCCACAATCCCATGGATTACAACGGCATGAAGCTGGTGCGCGAAGGCAGTCGGCCGATCAGCGGCGACAGCGGCCTGCACGAGATTCGCCGCTTGGCGGAGGCGGGGGATTTTCCTCCGGCGGCCAAAACCGGCACGGTCGAAAAAATGGATATGAAGGTTCCCTATCTCCGCCACCTGCTCGGCTATATCGACGCCACCCGGCTGCGTCCCCTGAAGATCGTGGTCAATGCCGGCAACGGCTGCGCCGGGCCGATCATCGATCTGCTGGAGAAGCAGCTTCCCTGCGAGGTCTTCAAAATCTGCCATGAGCCGGACGGCACCTTCCCCAACGGCATCCCCAACCCGCTCTTGCCGGAGAATCGCGACATCACCAGCCAAGCGGTGCTGGAGCATGGCGCGGCGTTGGGCATCGCCTGGGACGGCGACTTCGATCGCTGTTTCCTGTTCGATGAGCAGGGGCGGTTCATCGAGGGATATTACATCGTCGGCCTGCTCGCCGAGTCCTTTCTCGCCCGCGAACCGGGGGCGAAAATCATCCACGATCCGCGCCTGACCTGGAACACCATCGACATGGTGCAGGCGGCCGGCGGGGTGCCGGTGATGAGCAAGACCGGTCACGCTTTCATCAAAGAACGGATGCGCCTCGAAGATGCCGCTTACGGCGGCGAAATGAGCGCCCATCACTACTTCCGCGACTTCGCCTATTGCGACAGCGGCATGATCCCCTGGTTGCTGGTGCTGGAACTGATGTGCCGCAAGCGCAAGCTGCTCTCCGAACTGGTCGGTGAGCGGATGGCCAAGTTCCCCGCCAGCGGCGAGATCAACCGGGTCCTGGCCGATCCGCAAGGCGCCCTGGCTCGGGTCGAGGCGGCTTACGCGCCCCTGGGGTCGGCCATCGACCGTACCGACGGCCTGAGCATGGAGTTCGCCGACTGGCGTTTCAACCTGCGCTCCTCCAACACCGAACCGGTGCTGCGCCTCAACGTGGAATCCCGGGGGGATCAGGCGCTGATGGAAGCGAAAACCGCCGAACTGTTGGCGCTGCTGGATGCGCAAGAGTGAAAAACAAAAAGCCCACGGAAAAGTTTTTCGTATTTTCCCTGAATCGCCTCGCCGGGGCATGGACGA
>CALJLX010000645.1 GCA_937982495.1 uncultured Desulfuromonas sp. | reverse complement strand
GTGCTGGAGATGATCGAACTCTTCGTCGGCGCGAGCAAGGGAGGAACACGCAACTACGGCAAACTGCCGGTACTTGCCGAGATTCTGCGCACGCTCGATCCGGGGGTGATCTTTCCGTTCGCCCGCCGGTCGCTGTTCAACGCGGACATGACCCCCGAGACCCTGCTCCGCAAGGTCTGCGACCGGCTCAAGGAGCTCTGCCCGAACCGGGACCGGCAGATCGAAGAGCTGGTGCTGACCTTGGGCCGGCGCCTGATCGGGGATCGCGACGCGCTCTATCCGCTGCTCTTCGGACCTCCCGGCACCGGCAAAAGCTTTCTGGTGGAACTGCTGGCCGAGGTGCTGTCGGAGATGGGGGTCAACTGCAAGGGCATCGTTCAGGCCATGACCCAGAACGGCGGCTACAGCCGGCAAAACAACGAGGTCTCCATGGCCCTGCAGGGAACCAGCTCGCATTGGGCGGAGGGGCGGCCGGGGCTGCTCTTCAAGTCGTCGGTCTCCCTCGCCAATCAATTGACCCTGGCGGTTCTCGACGAGGTGGACAAGTGCAATCTCCACGACTACCTGGTCACGCTCACCGACCCGATGCAGCCGCTGCAGGACAACTTTTTTCACGATTTCGTGATTGAGCACGACATCCGCCACAAGTGCCTGTTCTTTCTCACCGGCAACGATCTGGACATCATCCGGACCGCTTCCGCCGGCGCCCTCTGGTCGCGCCTGGCGCCCATCGACATGCCGGCCTATTCCCGGGGGGAAACCGAGGAACTGGTGGCTCGCCTGGTCTGGCGGCGGGTCGATCAAACCCTTCATTCCGAAGAGGAGATCCGCACCCTCACCGGCGAAGCGCTGCTGCGCTTTCCGCTGGAGGTGCCGAATGTGCGAACCCTGCTCAACGAGGTCCGCAAAAAGCTGGCCCAGAAACAATTCCCCTTCCTGCAAGGGATCGAAACCGTCCGGCCGCAGCCGTCCCTGCCCAGACGCCCGGGCTTCTTCGTGCCCACGCCGGAAGCGGACCCGGACCAGGGACCGACGAAACAGTGAACCGGCCAGGGGCGTTTGCACTAAATGTGGTGCAAACGCCCCCGGCCCCAACCCGGAAAGCTCGTTATGCGCATCCAGTATCTTGCCGATATCCACCGGGAATTCATGACCAACAAGGCCGGGCTGCTGACCACGGCGCACCGGCGGCTGCTCGACAGCATCCGCGACTGCGATGCCGATGTCCTGGTGCTGGCCGGGGATCTGTGGAAGAAGCGCCGCAGCGTCGAGCTCGCCGCCGAACTGGCCGACGGCCGCCCCTGCGTGCTCGTCGCCGGCAATCACGACTA
>CALJLX010000644.1 GCA_937982495.1 uncultured Desulfuromonas sp. | reverse complement strand
AGCTGAAGGGGCTGGAGCCGGGGCCGGGGCCGGAGTTGAAGGGGCTGGAGCCGATTTTACGGTCGTCGGCGCCGGCGTTGACGTCTGTTGAGGCGGTGCGGCGACAGGGGTGGCGGGCGGAGTCACGCCGCTGAGTAGCATATTCCGGCGGCCGAGGGTGGCCGGCTTGATGGGAACGGACTGGAACAGTTTGCCGTAGGTTTCAACGCTGATGCTCGCCGTCTGCATGGAGACGGAGGAGTCGACCGTGGTCAGGGCCGTCAGCGTCGGCTGATCGAGAACGCCGTTAACCGGAACATTGTGGCCCATGAGGAAGAGCCAGACCTGTGCCTTGGCGATCCGTTGCGCCTCCGTGCTGCGGTAGAATTCCTGGGAGATGGAATCCATGACCACCTGGTCCGGTTCGGCATCTTCACCAAGCAGCTTCCAATAGGGAAGATTGAGGTATTTTCCGACAATCTGCATCATGCTGGCTTCCACCAGCAGTCGTACCGCCGCATGGCGACCTTGAACCTTTTTGATCGAGCCTTTGCGGCCGAAGGTGGGGCCGAACAGGGTGATGCCGATTTCCCGTTCGGCCATGGCCTTGCTCACTTCCATGCTGTTGGTGGTATTCATGCGGGGAATACCGGCCATGGTCTGAAAGTCGAGCAGGTTGAAATCGAGAGTGATGCGGGCGAGCCCGACCTTGTCCGTGTCGCTGTAATCGAGGCTGACCGACTTGGAGGGAACCCAGCCGGGAGCGTTGGTGAAGGTGGCTTCGGCCCCGGCATCGGTCCCCTTGCCGCGGGTTTCCAGGCCGCGGTCGAACTCGGTGATGCCACCGCTGATGACGACATCGGGGATCAGTTTGTTATCGAAGGTGGAATAGCCGGTCACCATCTGGTTCTGGATGAAGGCGGGATCGTAAGGGATGAAGGTCACCTGTCCGCCGATGGAGTTCAACGAACTTTTGATCATTTCGGTGATGTCCCGGGGAATTTCTCCGCCGGTGGTTCCCGAGGTGCCGGTATTGTCGCCGATGGGATTGCTCTGGATCTTGACTATCTGAGAGCCGTAAATTTCGGTCATGAGCCCCAGATCGCGCAAGGCCTGGGTGTAGGAGGTTGTTTTCGCCTGAGGTGCCGACTCCGGCAGCTGGACGTCCACATTGGCCGGATCGAGGCCGGCGCAGGCGGCCAGCAGCAGGAAAAGCGGCAACAGCAGAAATCGACAAGAGCGAGCAATACTTTCCATCCATCTATCCCTTCATCACTGTATGCGATCCACCGAAACGGGCTCGGCTATTCGACCACCTGGGTTTTGTCACCCTTGCTCTGGTCGATGATGATGATATCCCCCCTGACTTTGCCGCCCGGGCCCATGATCACGCTGTTCATGTTGCCGCCGCCACTGGTACCGGCCATGCCTTGTTCCTGTCCGGCCAGGGCACGCACATTGGCGCGGCTTTTGGCATCCTGGACGATAAAGCTGATGTTGCGGTCCTTCTCCCCCAGTTCATCGTATTTATCCACGCTGTCATCGGTAAATTTGTCGATGCCGTCATCCAGGTCATCCGCCAGGGCGCCACCGGCGCCACCCAGGAGCAGACCGACGACCAGAAAGAGAGCGGCCCAGTATTTGCCTGTCATCACCATGGTCCTTTCTGAAAGGGAACCCGTCACGCCTGGCGGCATCGACGGGCTCTTCGGGTGTTGCACTACAGTTGCCGCCCCCGCTCTCGGCGGGGGCGGCGGATGACGCGGTATTACTTCACGTTCACCGAGCCCATATTGGCTTCGTTGCCTTTGCCAATGGCGATGTTGGCGGCACCCTGAGCGTTGGAGGTATTGATCACCGCGCCCTTGACGGCGGAGTTTTGGATATTGGTGGAGCCCATGTTGGCGGTATTGTCCTGGCCGATGGCGATGTTGGCCGCACCCTGGACGTTGGACTGGTTGATGACGGCGCCCTTGACGTCGGAGCCGACGATGTTGGTCGAGCCCATGTTGGCCTCATTGCCCTGGCCGATGGCGATGTTGGCGGCGCCCTGGG
>CALJLX010000643.1 GCA_937982495.1 uncultured Desulfuromonas sp. | reverse complement strand
TCAGCCGGTCGAAGGGGGCTTCGAGCAGGCCGACATAGAGGGCGCCGATGATCTGGCGGCGGGGATCGTAGATCGGCTCGTAGGCGGTCAGATACCAGCGGTCGAGAACCTGGGCGCGGGCCAGCCAGGGCTGCCCCTCGCGCAGCACGGCCCGCGCGACCTCCGCCGAAACCCGGGTGCCGACGGCCCGTTCGCCGTCGGACAGGCGCACGGTGGTGGCGACCCGCAGATCGCCGACAAAGAGGGTGGCGCTCCCGGTCTCCACCCCCTCCTGACCGCCGGTGCCGTAGACGATATCGCGAATGCGGTCGACCAGGGGCAGATTACCGTTGAGCAGTACCCCGCCATAGAGCCCGCCGAGAAGTTCGCCGTTGGCGGCGCGCACCGGCGCCCCGCCGAGAAGGAGCATGCCGCGCCGCTCCTCGTTGCCGTCGGCGCCGACCACCCGTGCCCGTTCCGCCAGGGTTCCGCCTTCCCGCATCAGCGCTTCTTCGTCGAGGAGCACCACGCCGGAAAATTCCCCTTCGCGCAGCGCCTGCAGGGCCAGGGGGGAGTGAGGATTGGGCGAGCCGACCGCGGCGGCCGGTTCGGCGGAACCGCGAATCAGCAGCCGCCCCCGGGGATCGCTCAGTCTGAGGGCATCCAGCCCCTGGCGGGTGCGGATAGCGGCCAGTTCCATGGCGAGGCGCGCCAGATCCCCCCGGCGCAAGGCCTCGACCAACCCGGTGGAGCCGGCGGTCAGGCGCACCAGATCCCCGACCCGCTCCTGTTCGTGGCGCAGGATTTCCCGGGCCGCGCTCAAGTCGTTGCGCACCTGTTTCTGGGCCTCGCCGACCACCCAGGCGTCGATCAGCCAGGACGCGGCGAAGGAGACGAGAAGCAGCACCGCCAGAAGCGGCGCCAGGGTCGCCAGGGTGAGCTTGCCGCGAATGGAAAGGGCTCTTAAGGGGACCGGCCTCATGGCCGTTCCTCCAGATCGGCGGGAGTGAGTCCGAAGTCCTTGATCTTGCGGTCGATGGTCTTGCGGGTGACGCCGAGGAGCAGGGCCGCCTGGCTCTTGTTCCAGCCGGTCCGGCGCAGGGCCCGGATCATCTCGCGCCGTTCGGCCTCGCGCAGGCCGAGAGGGGCGCCGTGTTCCGAAGGGGGAGCGGCGACGGGGGGAACGGCCCCCGGCTTGAAGGGGAGCATGGCGACGTCGATGTATTCCCCCCGGGCGAGAATCGCCCCGCGTTCGATGACATTTTCCAGCTCGCGCACGTTCCCCGGCCAGTGGTAGCCGTGCATGACGGCTAAAGCCCTCGCCGTCAGCCCTTTGGGCGGGCGGCGGGATTTGCGAGCCAGCCGCTGGAGAAAATGATCGGCCAGCGGTTCGATATCCTCGGGGCGCTCCCGCAGCGGCGGCAGTTCCAGGGCGAAGACGTTGAGCCGGTAGAAGAGATCCTCGCGGAAATTCCCCTGGCGCACCTCCTCGGCGAGGTTCTTGTTGGTGGCGGCGACAAAGCGCACATCGACCTGACGCGGCCGGGTCGCGCCGACGGGGATGAACTCGCCCAGTTGCAGCACCCGCAGCAGCTTGGCTTGCAGGCTGGGACTGAGGTCGCCGACCTCGTCGAGGAACAGCGTCCCTTCGTGCGCCTCGTCGAGGAGACCCTTCTGCGCCTGCACGGCGCCGGTGAAGGCGCCCTTGATGTGGCCAAAGAGCTGACTTTCAAGAAGCGTTTCCGAGAAGGCGGCGCAGTTCACGGCGAGAAAACGCCGGTTGGCGCGGGGGCCGGCGTCATGGATGAGCCGGGCGATGAGTTCCTTGCCGGTGCCGCTCTCGCCGAGGATCAGGACATTCGAGTCGCTGTCCGCGACCTGGCGCGCCAGGTCGACGACTTCGCCGAAACGAGTGCTGCGAAAGACCGGTTCCGGCGGCGTCTGGCGCTCGCGCAGCTCTTTTTTCAGCGACTGGTTTTCCTCGATCAGCCGTTCCCGCTCCAGGCAGTGCTGGATCAGGGCGAAGAGCTTTTCCTGGGGAAAGGGCTTGGTCAGATAGTCGTAGGCGCCGAGCTTCATCGCCTCCACCGCCGACTCGATGGTGCCGTGTCCGGTCATCATCACCACCGTCAGCTCGGGACGGGCCTTGCGCACCCGGCGCAGGGCCTCGATCCCATCCATCTCCGGCATCTTCACGTCAAGCAGGAGCAGATCCCCGCCCCCTTCCGTCTCTTCGAGACGCCGGACCAAAAGGGTCGGACTGGTGAAGGTCTCGACCTCATAGCCCCAGGTTTTAACCATCTTCCCCAGGTAGCGCAGCATCCCCTCTTCGTCGTCACAGATCAGAATCCGGTTTTCCATATCCATCCTCCCTTGCCTCGGCTCGCCCATGATACATGCAAAAAGCGCCACAATCCAAGGCAATCCCCGACGGTAAAAGATCCCCTTCCCCGCCGACTCCCGGAAAATGGCCCCTTGCGCCCCGGCGAAGCCGCGCATGGCCTCCCCGACGATCCCCTATTTCGCCGCCGGCGCCGCCGCGCAGCGGGTCGGAATGACCCGACTGGGTCGCTCCGACCCGGCGGGAAGGTTCGTCGGCCGCTCGCAACGCCGTCCAAAGCGTTTACGTTACTAGTTGTTTTGACTGCGAAAACACAGTTTGTCGAAAGGCGGGAAGGGCTTGGCACGGGCGTTGCCAAGAAAGAATGAGCCCGCCTTCATGACGGGGGCACACATTCACAAGGAGAGAGATGGTCATGGGTATTTCACGAAGAAATTTTCTCAAGGGCAGCGGACTGGCCGCCGGCACCCTGGCGCTGAGCGGCAAACAGGCCAAGGCGAGCGCCGACTCCCCCGATCTGCGCACCAAGGGCTTGCAGGTGAGCACCACCGTCTGCCCTTACTGCGCGGTCGGCTGCGGCATGCTGGTCCACACCAAAAACGGCAAGATCGTCAATATCGAGGGGGATCCCGAGCATCCCATCAACCAGGGGGCGCTCTGCTCCAAGGGGAGCGCCCTCTTCCAGGTGGCCAACAACGAACGGCGCCTGAGCAAGGTGCAGTACCGCGCCGCGGGCAGCGACAAATGGGAGGAGAAGTCCTGGGACTGGACGATGAATCGCATCGCCGAGCTGATGAAGGACTCCCGGGACAAAAACTTCGTCAAGACCGAAACCCGCGACGGCAAGACCTACACCGTCAACCGCAACGAGGGGATGGCCTTTCTCGGCGGCGCCGCCCTCGACAGCGAGGAATGCTATCTGTGGAGCAAGTTCTCCCGGGCCATGGGCGTCGCCTACCTCGAACATCAGGCACGAATATGACACAGCGCCACGGTTGCCGGTCTGGCAGCCTCCTTCGGTCGCGGCGCGATGACCAACCACTGGAACGACATTCAACATGCCGACGTGATCCTCTGCATCGGCTCCAACCCCGCCGAGAACCACCCGATCTCCTTCAAATATGTGGAGAAGGCGATGGATCGCGGGGCCAAGCTCATTTCCGTCGATCCCCGCTACACCCGCACCTCCTCCAAGGCCGATATCTACGCCCAGCTGCGACCGGGCACCGATATCGCCTTCATCGGCGGCATCATCAACCATGCCCTGAAAAATGACCTGATCCATCGGGACTATGTGGTCAACTACACCAACGCCTCCTTCCTCATCGACGAGGGCTTCGACTACCAGGACGGCCTTTTCTCCGGCTACAACGCGGAAACCTACAGCTACGACAAGGGCAGCTGGAAGTACCAGACCGACGCCGAGGGTCGGCCGTTGCGCGATCCCAGCCTGCAGGATCCGCGCTGCGTCTATCAGCTGCTCAAGGCCCATTACGCCGAGTACACCCCGGAGCTGGTCTGCGAGATCACCGGCACGGCCATTCAGGATTTCCTGGCCGTCACCCGGACCCTGTGCGAAACCGCCCGCCCGGACAAGGCGGCGACCATCATGTACGCCATGGGCACCACCCAGCACACCTACGGCACCCAGAACGTGCGCTCCTACGCCATGCTGCAACTGCTCCTCGGCAACATCGGCATCGCCGGCGGCGGCATCAACGCCCTGCGCGGCGAGGCCAACGTCCAGGGCTCGACGGACATGGCCCTGCTCTACCACATCATCCCCGGCTACCTCAAATCGCCGGAGATCACCGATCTCGACCTGGCCGACTACCTGACCAAGATCACCCCCAAGGCGACGGACGAAAAGAGCGCCAACTGGTGGAGCAACACCCCCAAATACGTGGTCAGCCTGCTCAAGGCCTGGTGGGGCGAGCAGGCCACGGCGGCCAACGACTTCGCCTTCGACTATCTGCCCAAACGCGGGGGCAACTACTCCTTCATCATGCTCATGGATCGCCTCCAGCAGGGGGGCTTCGACGGTCTCTTCTGCATGGGCACCAACCCCATCGTCGGCGGCCCCGACTCCCTGGCCATCGGCGCAGGTCTGGCCAAGCTCAAGTGGATGGTGGCGGTCGATCTCTGGGAAACGGATACCAGCGTCTTCTGGAAACGCCCCGGCGTCGATCCGAAAGAGATCCAGACCGAGGTTTTCCTCCTCCCCGCCGCCAGTTCCGTGGAAAAACAGGGGAGCGTCGCCAACTCGGGGCGTTGGGCCCAGTGGCGCTACAAGGCGGTCGATCCCCCGGGCGAGGCCGAAAGCGACGCCTTCATCATCGATCAGCTTTATCGGCGGCTCAAAGACCTCTACGCCAAGGGCGGGGTCTTTCCCGAACCGATCCTCAACCTGGCCTGGAACTACGGCGACGGCCATGAGCCCGACATCGAAATGGTCGCCCGCGAGATCAACGGCCAGTTCACCCGCGATGTGGAGATCAACGGCAAGCTCTATAAAAAAGGCCAGCAGGTGCCGGCCTTCGCCGCCTTGCAGGCCGACGGCTCGACCCTCTCGGGCAACTGGCTCTACTGCGGCTCCTACACCGACGCGGGCAATCTCATGCAGCGGCGGGGCAAGGAAGACCCCACCGGCCTGGAGATGTACCACAACTGGGCCTGGTGCTGGCCGGTGAACCGGCGGGTGCTCTACAACCGCGCCTCCGTCGATCCCGACGGCCGGCCGTGGAATCCCAAGCGCACGGTCATCGCCTGGAACGAGCTCACCGGCAAATGGGAAGGGGATGTCCCCGACGGGCCCTGGCCGCCGATGAACAAACCCGACGGCCGCTATCCCTTCATCATGAACGCCGAAGGCTTCGGCCGGCTCTACGCGGCGGGCCTCGCCGACGGCCCCTTCCCGGTCCATTACGAGCCGATGGAAAGCCCCACCGGCAACCTGCTCTGCGCGCAGCAGACCAACCCGGCGGTGCGGCCTCCGGCCAAGCTCAGCAACCGCGAGAAGTTCCCCTACATCGGCACCACCTACCGGGTTTCCGAACACTGGCAGGCCGGGGCCATGACCCGCAACCTCCCCTGGCTGGTTGAGCTGGTGCCCGACATGTTCGTGGAAATGAGCGAGGGGCTGGCGAGCTGGAAGGGGATCAAGAACGGCGACATGGTGACCATCTCCTCCGAGCGGGGAAACATCCAGGCCCGGGCGCTGGTGACTTCGCGCATCAAGCCGCTGCGCATCGGCGGGCGGATGGTGGAACAGGTGGGCCTGCCCTGGCACTTCGGCTTCGCCGGACTGGCCAAGGGGGACAGCGCCAACGTCCTGACCGCGGCGGTCGGCTGCGCCAACACCACGATCCCCGAATACAAGGCGTTTCTGTGCAACATCGAGAAAGGGGGGATTGAGGCATGAGCGGCCGCAAGGACTTTTCCCAGGATATGGCGTTTCTCATCGACATGACCAAATGCACCGGCTGCCGGGGCTGCCAGGTCGCCTGCAAGCAGTGGAACCAGCTGCCGGCGGAGCAAACGACCTTCTTCTCCGGCGAGGGCTACCAGAACCCGCCGGCGATGAGCGAACACACCTTTACCCGCATCAAGTTCCGCGACTACCAGAAGAACGGGCAGAACGAGTTCGCCTTCTACAAAGAGATGTGCATGCACTGCAACGAGCCGGCCTGCGCCTCGGTCTGCCCCGTCGGCGCCTTCGAGAAGACGCCGGAAGGGCCGGTGGTCTACCATTCCAGCCGTTGCATCGGCTGCCGCTTCTGCATGATCGCCTGCCCCTTCGGCGTCCCCAAGTACGAGTGGAGCAAGGCCTTTCCCCTGGTGCGCAAGTGCACCGGCTGCCATAGCCGGGTCAAGGAAGGACTGGAGCCGGCCTGCGCCACCGCCTGCCCAACGGCCATCAGCTACGGTCCCCGGGGAGCGATGATCAAGGAAGCGGAACGGCGCATCACCGCCCATCCCGACAAATACCTGCCCAAGGTCTACGGCAAGGAAGAAGCCGGGGGCACCGGAGTCATCTACCTCACCGCCCTGCCCTTCGACGAGCTCGGCTTCAAGCCGGTGACGATGCGGGCGCTCCCCTCCTACACCTGGCAGGCGCTGCGCCTGGTCCCCGGCATCTTCATCGGCGTCGGCGGCACCCTCTCGGCCATCACCTGGTTCCAGCACCGCAAGGAACGCATCCGCAAGGCCCGGGAAGAGGCCCAGGGTACGACCCCGTCAGCGACCGAAGATTCCGCGAACGAGCATAAGGAGAACCCGAAATGACCCCGGCCAGAGTGATTCTCAACGAAATACAGGGCTATCATCGCTTCATCAAATTTCTGATCTTCCTGGTCTTCCTGGCGGCCGTCGGTTCGGCGATCCGCTTCATTTTCGGCCTGGGCGCGACCACCAACCTCAACGACACCTATCCCTGGGGGCTGTGGATCTCCTTCGACGTCGTCACCGCCGTCCCGCTGGCGGCGGGGGCCTTCACCATCGGCGTGGTCGCCCACGTCTTCCACATCCGCAAGCTCGAACCGCTGGTGCGGCCGGCGATCGTCACCGGTTTTCTCGGCTATTCGCTGGTCTGCGTCGGGCTGATGCTCGACCTCGGCCAGCCGCACCGGGGGATCTATGTCCTCTTCCCCTGGAACTGGAACGTCCATTCGCCCATGTTCGAAGTCTCCATGTGCGTCATGGCCTACACCACCGTCCTCTTCCTTGAGTTTCTCCATCCGGTGTCGGAGCGCTTCGGCTGGCACATCCCGCTGCGGCTGCTGCGTAACCTGCAACTGCCCTTCGCGATCCTGGCGGCGATGATCTCGACCTTGCACCAGTCGACCCTCGGCACCTTCTTCCTCATCGCCGTCGACAAGCTCCACCCCCTCTGGTACAACCCGCTGCTCCCCTTGCAGTTCTGGCTCTCGGCGATCTTCACCGGTCTCGCCATCGTCATCCTCGAAGCCAGCCTGGTCCACCGCTACATGGGCCAGCCGGACGAGTCGGACCTGCTCGCCACCCTGACCCGGATCATCCCCTGGGTCATGGGTGTCTACATGCTGGTCAAGCTCTATGCCCTGCTGGTCCTGGCCGAAGGCCCTTTCTTCGACCGGCCGGTGCTCACCACCCTGTTCATCGCCGAGGTCGTCGTCGGGTTGCTGCTGCCCTTCTGGATGTTCCTGCAAAACCGCATCCGCGCCGACAAGGCCATGCAGCTGCGGGCCGCCGGGCTGGTGATCTTCGGCCTGGTCCTCAACCGCTTCAACGTCTCGATGTTCGGCATGATTCTGCCGGGGCAGGAGAT